>JAFWOB010000054.1 GCA_017510065.1 Parasporobacterium sp. | reverse complement strand
TAGGAAACAGCGCGGCAACCTTCCTTATGATCGTGGTGATGCTGCCATTCTTTCTGGCTGCGTTCTACAAACATAATGAAGAGCCTCTGGAAAAATATTTGTGGCATATGATCCAGACGAGATATATCCGTCCGAAGTACAGACCGTATGTGACAAACAATATTTACTCGGCGTTGGAGAAACAATACAGATATGACAAGGAGGTGAAGGCGCTTGTCAAACAGAATACTTCGAACAAAACAAAGAACCGGAAGGCGGGCAGACGATAAGAAGGCAGCTACTGCACAGGAAACAATCCCCTATGAAGTGATGTGGCCGGACGGATTATGCCGGATGTCCCCGGGGCGCTATTCCAAGAGCATCCTGTTTGAAGATATCAATTACCAGCTGGCAGGCGATGAGGATCAGGAAGCAGCGTTTTCCAGGTTCAAGGATTTCTATAACTTTTTTGATTCTTCCGTGGACATCCAGTTGTCCCTGCTTTCCAATTATGCGGACAGGGATTCTCTGGTCAGGAGCATCCACATAGAGGCACAGGACGATGAGTTTAATGAAGTCCGCAATGAGTATGAACAGATGCTGCAGGAAAAACTGGAGTACGGCAATAACGGCCTGCAGAAAACGAAACTGTTTACGTTTTCCATCAGCGCGGACAGTGAGAAGCAGGCACGGAGCAAACTGTCCAGGCTGGAGATGGATGCGGTAAACCATCTGAAACTCATGGGGGTATCCACACAGGTCCTGAATGGAAAAGAACGCCTGAATATCCTGCACGATGTCATGCATCCGGACGGAGAAAAGTTCCAGTTTGACTGGAGGACGATCGTGGAGAGCGGGCTGTCCACAAAGGATTTCATTGCGCCGTCTTCTTTCTCTTTTGGAAAGAGCAGGACGTTTACGATGGGAAACAAGATAGGGCAGTGCTCCTTCCTCAATATTCTTGCGCCGAAACTGACAGACCGGGTATTGTCAGACTTTATGGAGGTAGAAGAAGGGATCTCCATCAGCCTGCATATCCGGCCGGTCGACCAGATCCATGCCTTAAAAACGGTCAGGCGTAAGGCAACGGACCTGGACGCCATGAAGATCCAGGAACAGAAGCGGGCAAGCAGGTATGGTTATGACATTAATATCATACCTGCGGATCTTATGACTTTCGGGGGCGATATCAAAATCCTTATGGAAGCATTGTCTGAAAAGAATGAGAAGATGTTCCTGGTCACGGTCATCTTCATGAATCTCGGAAATAACCAGAGTGATCTTTCCAAGAGCGTGGAGAAGACAAAAAGGGTTGCGGAACAGTATAACTGCAAACTGGTCTGCTTAGACTTCCAGCAGGAGAATGGATTCGTATCCAGCCTCCCTCTGGGTGTCAACCGGATCAGCATCGAGAGGAACCTTCCGACCAAAAGCACTGCGGTCTTTGTCCCTTTTACTACGAGGGACCTTTTCCAAAAAGGGGAAGCCCTTTACTACGGATTGAATCCTCTTTCCGGGAACATGATCCTGGTAGACCGGAAGCTTCTGAAGAACCCGAACGGACTGATAATCGGAACCCCGGGATCCGGGAAAAGTTTCGCCGCCAAACGGGAGATCACGAATGTGTTCCTGATCACGAAGGACCACATCATCATCTGCGATCCGGAATCCGAATACAGGGCTCTTGTGGAAATGCTGCACGGGCAGGTCATTAAGATATCGCCGAACAGCCACCAGTATGTGAACCCGATGGACATCAACCTGGATTATTCCGATGAAGATAGCCCTCTGGCCCTGAAGAGCGACTTCCTGCTTTCCTTCTGCGAGATCATCATAGGAGGGAAAGGGCTGGGACCGGTGGAAAAGACGGTCATCGACCGTGCGGTCCACAGCGTCTACAAAGAATATCTCGCTGACCCTGTGCCGGAGAAGATCCCGATCCTTTCGGACCTTTACCGGGAGATCAAGGCACAGCCGGAGCGCGAAGCCAAACGGATCGCATCTGCCCTGGAGCTTTACGTCAACGGCAGCCTGAACATCTTCAACCACCGGACCAACGTGGATATCCACAACCGTCTGGTCTGCTTTGACATCAAGGAACTGGGCAAGCAGTTAAAGCAACTGGGCATGCTGGTCATCCAGGATCAGGTCTGGAACCGCGTTACGATCAACCGCGCGGAAGGAATCTCCACACGGTATTACATTGATGAGTTCCATCTTCTTCTGAAAGGAGAGGTGGCCAG
>JAFWOB010000053.1 GCA_017510065.1 Parasporobacterium sp. | reverse complement strand
GATCCGGGTCAGCCGACGCTCTATGTGGCAACCATGGAGTCCATGAACCGTGGCGCAGGTGTGCTTGCCTATCCGGGATTCCTGGATGAAGCGGCGGAAAAGCTCGGCGGCAACTTCTTTATCTTGCCGTCTTCGATCCATGAGCTGCTGTTCCTGCAGGGTCGGCATCAGGTCATTGATCGGGAACGGTGAACAGGAGCCGATGCTGACGGTCCGGAGGCTCCGGTCAAACGCCGTGACCCTTTCGAACATCTCCTGATTTGCTTCCAGAGCTCTTCTGGCATAGTCTGCCGCCAGTTTTCCCGTTTCATTCAGCGAGATCTTGCTGTTTTCCCTGATAAACAAGGATACTCCAAGCACATCCTCCAGCTTCTTCATGGAACGGCTCAAGGACGGCTGCGATATATGCAGTTCTTCAGATGCTTTTAAAAGCGTGCCGCAGCGGGCAACGGCTTCAAACTGCTCCAGCAGGTAGGATTCGATCAGCATGACATCATTTCCTCTCTGCTTTCTATCTGTCTATATACGTCACACGTATACCATTATAGCCGCAAAGCAGTGTACTTACTGGGGATATCTTGATAAAATAGCATCATCAAGAGAAAAACAACATATAGCTGTCGAGCAACGATAGAATCGAAAGGAGATAAAGACCATGGAATATGTCACACTGAATACCGGAGCAAAGATGCCGCTGGAGGGTTTCGGAGTTTTCCAGATCCCGGATGCCGCCGAATGCGAACAGGTTGTTTACGATGCAATCAAAACAGGATACAGACTGCTGGACACTGCCGCTTCCTATGGCAATGAAGAGGCGCTTGGAAAAGGCGTGAAACGCGCCATTGCCGATGGTCTGGTGACACGGGAAGAGCTTTTTATCACTACCAAGGTCTGGATCACCGACATGAAGACCGAAGATTCGGCCTATGAGGCAGTGAAGACATCTCTTCAGAAGCTGGACATGCCGTATGTGGACCTGGTCCTGCTTCATCAGGCAATGGGCGATTACTTCGCGGCTTACAGAGGCATTACAAAAGCATATAAGGAAGGTCTCACGAAGGCAATCGGTGTTTCCAATTTCTATCCTTTCGTACTGGTGAACCTGTGTGCCAACGTGGAAGTCATCCCCGCCGTCAATCAGGTGGAGCTGCATCCCTTCTTCCAGCAGGAAGATGCGCTGGCTGTCATGAAGGAATACGGCATTGCACCGCAGGCATGGGGTCCGCTCGCCGAAGGAAAGCACGGGATCTTCAAGGATCCGCTGCTGACAGAGACCGGTGCCAGGTATGGCAAGACGGCGGCACAGGTCGTTCTTCGCTGGAATACCCAGCGCGGTGTTTCGATCCTTCCGAAGTCCGTCCATGTGGAGCGCATGGAGCAGAACCTGGATATCTGGGATTTCTCTCTTACGGATGAAGAGATGGAGCAGATCAAGGAAAAAGACCTTGGCCACAGCGAGATCATCAACCATTTTGATCCCCAGCTTGTCAAGTGGCTGCTCAGCTACAAAGCCTGATAATCGGACATGGAGAATAAGGAGCAGGATATGGCAAAAGAACTGGTAGTTTACTTCTCTGTCTATGGCACGGCAAAGATCGTGGCTGGGGAGATCGCAAAACAGACCGGCGCGGATATCGCAGAGATCGAGCCTGTCGTATCCTATGACAGCAACCGGGATCACTACAACGCGCTGGCAAGACTCGCAAAGAAAGAACATGACGAGGATCAGCGGCCTGCAATCAAGAACGAGATCGACATCGAAGGCTATGACAGGATCTATGTCGGTTACCCCATGTGGTGGTACACCTTCCCGATGATCATCTACACCTTTTTCGATAAGTATGATTTTTCCGGGAAGACCATCATCCCCTTCAACACCCACATGGGCTCCGGGGACGGCGGCACTTATGATACGATCCGTAAGCTTGAGCCGAAGGCAAAAGTGCTGACAGGCCTTCCGGTAGAGATGCGTGATGCGGAGAACGGGCCTGCAAAGGCCGTTGAAAAATGGCTGAAGAGCCTGAAATAACATTCATCCAAACGTCCGCCACGGAGATGATCAGATCTCTGGCGGACTTTGGGCATTTTACGAAGCAGGAGGAAAACATGAATACATTTACATACAACTATCCTGTAAAAATCTATGAGAATGTCGGACTGACTCCGGGTGTCATCGCAAACGCGGTTCTCTACGCGGTATCTCAGCCCGACAATGTAGCTGTGCCGGATCTGGTTGTATGCCCGTCGATGGAAGGGTAAAGAATGCACGTGCAGGGCTTACGGACGAGAAACAGAATTCTGCCTGTACT
>JAFWOB010000052.1 GCA_017510065.1 Parasporobacterium sp. | reverse complement strand
TTGAGGCTGCGATGATGGCCTGCAAGATGGCACCGGGTATGAACCGGGACTTTTTAAGCCAGGAATGGAAGAATCTTTTATCAAAAAAAGTGTGGTACAATGCCATCGATGAAGCTATTGATCTGATCTATCTGCCGTAGGAGATGGATATTCAGGGATATGACTTCGACCCGCAGTTCATTATGGTAGCCAGACACAATGCAAAACTGGCGGGCGTTGATAAGTATATTCATTTCCAGCAGCGGGATGTGAAGGATCTTTCCCATCCGAAAAAATATGGCTTTCTGATCACCAACCCGCCATATGGAGAACGTCTGGAAGATAAGAAAAATCTTCCGGAACTCTATCACATTTTTGGGGAACGCTTCCGTGCGTTAGACAGCTGGTCGGCATTCTTTATTACCTCTTATGAGGATGCACAGAAATATTTTGGCGGCAAAGCCACTAAGAACCGCAAGATTTATAATGGTATGATCAAAACATACTTTTATCAGTACATGGGACCAAAGCCTCGATGAAGAAAGTTTTTATTTCCATCATCATAACGTTTATCTGCGCGATCGCTGTTGTCATAGGGATCGGGCTTTTTAAAGAGTCCGATTATGTGGCAAAATCCCGCTCGTCTGTGGAGACCAATCAGGTCTGGAGAGTAGCGCTGGCCAGTTATGTGAATGAAAAGCAGCCGGAAATCCTGGTGGACGGAGAGGCTCTTTCACCGATGATCCTGGACGAGATGTATATGAGTGACTCCATGAATATGATGTTTTCTGAAATAGGAATGAGGGAAGCATTTGACTGTGCAGTCAGCTTATATGATGATTCCCGGCTGCTGATCGAAAAAGGAAACGATCAGGTCTCTCTTTTCCTGAATGATCCGGTCGTGAACCTGGGCGGAGAAGAGATCATACTGCAGGAGGCGGCTGTTGCAAGAAATGATACCGTCTATATACCGGCGGAAGTCGTAGAAAAAGGATTCCATTATACATACAACTGGAATACAAAAGCATTGCAGGCAGAGTTTAACCGCAGCGAAGGAACACTGGACCTGCCGGCTTATTACAATCTGATCGAGAGAGATCGCTTAACTTATGTGAAAGATCAGGCAAGTCTTGGCGCATGCTGGGCGTTTGCGGCTTTAAGCACCGTGGAAAGCTCACTCATGCCTATGGAGTATACTGATTTTTCCGAGGACCATCTGCTATATCACAGTGGATTTGGACTGGAGCCGGAAGAAGGCGGCGACTATATTATGGCTCTGGCTTATTTATCTTCCTGGAGAGGTCCGGTGAGTGAATGGGATGATCCATATGGAGACGGAGAAAGTGATCCGGATCTTTCTGCAGTGAAGCATGTGCAGGAAGTGCGGATGATCGAAAGCAAAGATTACGAAACGATCAAAAAGATGATCTTTAAATACGGCGCCGTGGAAAGCTCCGTTTATATGGCACTGCTGGATGAGAGTACGATCGATGACCGTTATTATAATGCACAGGCAAATGCATACTGCTATCCGATAGATACGCAGCCAAACCATGAGATCGTGATCATTGGTTGGGATGATTATTATCCGGCATATAACTTCCCGACCGGCGCTTCAAAGGATGGCGCGTTTATCTGTCAGAACAGCTGGGGCAACCGTTTTGGTGAAGACGGCGTTTTCTATATTTCCTATGATGATGCGCTCATCGGCACCTGCAGTGAGGTCTATACACGCATTGAGGATGCGGATAATTATGATTCCATCTATCAGTATGATGACTGTGGCTGGATAGGCCGTGTGGGCTATAATAAGAACCGTGCCTTTTTTGCTAATGCGTATACGGCAAATGGGGATGAGGATCTGTGTGCGGTCAGCTTTTATGCGACGGGACCGGATACCACGTATAAAGTTTATGTAGATACAAAGACAAAGGAACCGGGAGACATTACCGTTTACGGAGAGCCAGCGGCACAGGGAGTTCTGCCGGATACCGGTTATTATACAGTGAAACTGAAAAAGCCTGTTGCTCTGCATGCAGGGGAGCGGTTCGCGGTGATCGTGGAGATCAATACGCCGGGAAGCACTCATCCAATTGCAATGGAAATGAATGCGGAAGATATGCGGACAGGAACAGTCATCACAGAAGGCAAGGAAAGTTATATAAGCAATACAGGCACTCATTGGGAGCGGACGCAGGAAAGCTCTAACTGTAATGTCTGCCTGAAAGCATTTACAAAGGAGCGGTAGACGATGCAGCTGATCATGGCGACGGGTAATCAGAATAAGGTCCGGGAGATCCGGGAAATGCTGGAGGGGACTTCTTTTACCATCCTTTCCATGAAGGATGCAGGTATCGAAGCTGACATCGATGAAAACGGCACGACGTTTGAGGAGAATGCTGTTATTAAAGCGGAAACGATCCGCGACCTGACAGGGCAGATGGTCCTGGCCGATGATTCCGGCCTGATGATCGATGCAATGGATGGTGCACCGGGCGTGTATTCTTCCCGTTTTATGGGTGAGGATACTGATTATACGACCAAGAACCGCGCGATCTTAGAAAGACTGAAAGATGTGCCGGAAGAAAAGAGAGGTGCACGCTTTGTCTGTGCAATGGCGTTAGCGTTTCCGGAAAAAGACGGCGTAAAACCGGAAACACAGGTGTTCCGCGGGGTATTTGAAGGGCGGATCGCTTATGAGATCGCCGGAGAAAACGGATTCGGCTATGACCCGATCTTTTATGTACCGGAAGAAAAAATGACGTCCGCGGAGATGTCACCGGAGGCAAAAAACAGGATGAGTCACAGAGGAAAAGCCCTGCAGCAGGTCGTGGCAGCATTGAAAGAGCTTAAAATCTGATTGACATCGAAAATGCCTTCATATATAATACATCACGTGCGAAAAATCGCATAAATACGGGGTGTGGCTCAGTTTGGCTAGAGCGCTTGATTTGGGATCAAGAGGCCGCAGGTTCGAATCCTGTCACC
>JAFWOB010000051.1 GCA_017510065.1 Parasporobacterium sp. | reverse complement strand
GCCGGAACGCCTCCGACGATCGTGTTTGGCGCAACATCTTTGTTGACAACGGCGCCTGCTGCCACCACCGCATTGTCGCCAATCGTAACGCCCTTGGTGACTGTGGCATTGGATCCGATCCACACGCCCTTTCCGATATGGATCGGGGCAGGATGAAGCTGCTGCCGTTTCTCCGGTGCCAGGTCATGATCCAGGGTAGCGAGCACGACCCCATGGCCGATCAAAGCACCGTCATCTATGAAGATCCCTCCCTGGTCCTGGAACTTGCAGTCTGCGTTAATAAAGACCTGATTTCCGATGGTGATATTCTTTCCGAAATCTGTATAGAACGGTGGAAACAGCCCGAACGCTTTTCCCACCGGTTTTCCGATCAGCTTGGAAAATAACTCCGCCAGTTCTTCCGGCTCATGATATTTTGTATTGATCTCCATGGTGATCTTCTGTGCTTCGCGGCTGTAATAGCGCATCAGCTCGATCACTTCCGGATCCTCTCCCAACGTATCTCCATGATTAAAATGTTCCAGTAATTCTGTTAATTCCATTCGTTTACTCCATTTCAATTTCTATAACCAGTTCTTTTTCTTGAAAAAGATCAGGCAGACGACAACAATGACAACGCTGACGCCTATTACCAGGGGATAGCCAAGGGGTGAGTCAAGTTCCGGCATGTTTTTGAAGTTCATGCCGTACCATCCTACGATCAGGGTCAATGGCATAAAGATGGCCGTTACTACCGTCAGGATCGTCATGATGTGATTCTGCTTCAGGTCGATCTGTGACTGATACAGATCTCCCAGCTGTATCGTGTAATCCCGAAGGGAGGCTGCTATGTCATGGAGCCTTGCCATTCTGTTCGTAAACATATGGAAATATCGAAGATTGTCCTCCTGGAAGAAATCATTTTCGTTTTCCTCCAACTCCTGGCTCAGGTCGATCAGCTGTTCATAATGGATCCTGAGTTTTCGGATGTCGCCCCGTATCTCGTTCAGCTGCTTCAGCGGCGTTTTATCGGCCCCGTCCAGAATGCTCCGTTCGATCTGCTCCAACTCTGTTTCCGTCTTTTCCATCATCCGCATGTCCGTATGGACGATCTGCTCAAGAAAATCGTAAACAAAACGTTCCAGACACGGCAGCTGCCACTGGCGCGATTTTCTGATCCTTTCGATGATCTTAAGGGCTGTGTCCGAATCATCGATAAAAATGATTCCCTTCTCATCCAAAGCAAAGGCAAACCTGGACTCTTCGCCGGACAGATCACTGCGATCCGGGATAAGAAAGGTACCGGTCAGCGAGTCAATATTGACCTCGATTTTTGTATTATGGATCTCTTTCAGGTTCAGATCCATATCAATCCCCAGATCAAAGGAATCTTTTTCCCGTTCCCACTGCTCGGTGGTGAGTATGGCAACATACTGGCTGTCATGCGCAAGGCATTCCTGCAGGCTGCATTCTTCCAGTGTTTTCTTAATGAGATAATACATCGCTGTTCCTCCAGACGGGCTTATCCTGCTATGACGACATTTTCCAACCTGGTAACGGACGGGATCTCGGCATTTGCGTAACGCCTTGTTTCCCCGGACATCTGCAGATGAGCGATATTGTCCAGCATACTGCCGGAAACAGAGCCGCCGCTGACAGGCGTAACATTTCCCTCTCCGTCATGATAGTAGGCAAGTCTGATCTCGCCGAAGATATCTCCTGTCATGCTGTCCACCTGGAAATCAGAAAATTCAACAATCTCCAGGAATTTCCCGGTCCTTAATTCATCTGCGCTTTTTCTTCCTCCGCTGACGCACCAGTTAGATACCATGAATGAGTCTTCAAGTCCTAAATACTGCGAAAACTTTCTGCTTCCGACAAACTTTTTCGGGACGCTCTCTTCCATGAGCACTTCGTCCCTGATCACGGCGCCTTCCTCATCATAGGCAAAATTGCAAGGGGATCCGGGAAGCGTCCTTGCTGATCGGATCGTGATCCGGTCCCCTTGGATATCTTCCGCAATGGGTTTTCCGATCTCGTAGCTGCTCATGCCTCTGAGCAGATATGCAGCGTCCAGATTGCTGAGGAAATATTCATAGACAGACAGCGCGGCATCTGTGGAAAGCAAAACCGGAGTATGCTCCAGCTGCGGCGTACTGACTGCCAGAAGCCTGTCTTTCCCGAACTGAAGGAGTTCTTCCACATCTCTTTTAATCTGCTCGGGTTCGCAGGAACCAAGATGGTACAGTCTGTAGAGCTCTATCTCATGTTCCTCTTTTCTGGCGTTTACGACCAGGTCCAGCATAGATGTCGGATAGGACTGGGTAATATCGATTCCTTCTGAAGTAATAAGCCTTTGTTCATTCTGATTTACAAAGATCTCGAAGCTGTTCAGGTATTCTGTGCCAGTCTCCTCGATTCCCAGCATGGTTTTAATGAAGCTCTCCGCTTCCATGGCAAGAGGCTTTATTTCGGCTTCCTGCAGCTTAGCTTCTTCCGGCTGGTTCAGCTGATACGGTTTGTTTTTCACAAGGGATGCCTGATAAACAAGGTTTTCGGCTGTCTTTCTGATGGTTTCCTCATTGTCGGTAGGAGAAACCTCTGCAGAAGCGATGCCCAGAGACTGTCCGTCTTCGCTCAGCTTATAGACTTTCAGATTGATGTGCTCTACATCCTTCGCACGATTCTGGTCAAGTCTGTGTCCTATAAAATAGAATTCCCATCCCCTGGTCTTCGTATCCTGTATTTCCCATGCGTCAGCACCGCATGATTTCAGTATTTCAATATATTTTTCCATTATCCAAGCCTCCCTACCGTTTTCAGATACGGACCGCCGTCTGATACCTTGACCCATTCCTTATGGCCCTTACCGCATCCTCCGTTTCCAAAGACTTCACGGCCAGTGCTCGCCATGGTAATGTTCCCGAGAAGATCCGGCACATAACCCGTCATGATCACAGGCGATACAACCCTGCCCGTAAGTTTCCCATCTTTGATCTCCCTTCCCATCTGCAGGATGCACTGGATTCCCCAGTGCTTCGGATCTTCCATTCCACTCTGCATACCTTCCAGCAGATAGCCGTATTTAACAGATGCGATCATGTCTTCCAGGCTGTCCTTTCCGGAATCAAAGATCGTATTGGTCATGCGGGTATACACTTTATGCTCGAAGTTTTCCCGTTTTCCATTCCCTGTAGGCTGTGTTCCCAGACGTAGCGCACTGAGGGCATCGCAGATGCCTGTCTTAAGAATGCCTTTATCAATTTCCGTTACATCCCCGGCAAGGGTTCCTTCATCATCAAAGACATAACTTGCCACATTTTCTGCGCAGAGCGCGCCTTCATGCATGGTCACAAGATCGGAGCCGACCCGTTTGTCAATGTATTCGGCTCCCAATGCCCGGCCTTTCACGAACATGTCCATTTCCACACCGTGGCCGAAAGCCTCATGTGCAATCAGCCCCGAAACCTCCGGTGTCGTGATGATCTCGTACTCCCCGGGAACGATGCGGTCAGCATCCAGCATTTCCAGCCCGCTGGAAACGGCATAGTCCAGTTTTTCTGACAGCTTCTCAAACATCTCCGGTCCTTCAAGGCCGGCAATACCGGCATAGCCGAATCTGTTCTGGCCGTCTCTTCCAAGGATCGCTGCCACATTTCCCTCACTGTACACATAGCTTTGGCGAAGAAATCTGTTTTTTGTCAGAAACAGCTTGCAGATATGAGTAGACTGCGCATTGGCAATACAGTCCAGCATGTATTCCGACATTGACATGCCCTTGTCGGAAATCGCAGCGAGCTGCTCCACCAGAGAGGACAGTTCCGCCTCTTCCGGCAGTTGTCCGGTTTCTTTTTCCACAAGAAGTTCCAATGGTTCATCGGACAGTTTTTCTGTTTCAAAGACTGCCGCGTCTGTATTTTTCAGTACTTCGATCTGCGCGGCAAGCGTTTTTCTGATCTGCTCGGCGGCTCCTTCCGGATCTTCCGGATCAAACCGGTCCATAGCGTACTCGCTGTACAGTCCATCCTTATAAACCCGGACCACCGTACCGCGCTCTGTCGTCATAGTCTGATTGCCGACAGACTTCGAATGTTGGGATATGCGCACTGCCAGTCCTTTGGAATCCGTGGAAAGAACACTCACATAATCAAAATCCTGTTCCAGTATTTCGATCAGCTTCCTGAGTCCCGGAACCAGTGAATCAAGATAGTTCGAAAACGGTGCTTTCATCTTTTCTTCCTCCTCTTTCTGCTGGGGTATTATATCATAAATCGGAGTCAAAATATGTTTTTATAAAAACTATTGATTTTTTACTCGCATTTTTGTATTCTTTCTGCATGAAATTAACTAATCTATGTATGTATCTACTTATCAATTTCTGGCCTGCAGGCGCCGCAAACGCCGCAGGCCATTTTTATTCCCCAAAATATTACAGAATACACCACGGCGGATCCTCCTTGTTTTCCCTCTCTGCCTGTTTTGAGAAGGGTTCGCCCTTCTTATTTCCGTCCTCCGCCTGTTTTGAGAAGGGTCCGCCCTTCTTATTTCCGTCCTCCGCCTGTTTTGAGAAGGGTACCAGCAACAGTATCACATTCGACATTCTCGCAGCAATAAAGAAAGGAGTTAAACTATGGCTAATCTGTCAACCCTATTGAAACGCAGAGAAGATCTGCAAAAAGAAATCCTTTTGGTTCAGCAATTCATCAACAGTTCTCCTCCAGGCAAATTGATTTCCAGAAAAACTGAAGGTTCCGGTTATTTCTATACACAGAAAATCGTTCTTCCAAACGGCAGAAAACATGAGGTATATCTGGGGAAGCAGGATCATAAACTGGCGTCAGCCATTGCAGGCAGGATGGTCGCGGAAAAGCGGCTCCTGGATCTGCAGCAGGAGCTGAAGATGCTGGATGCTTCTATTGCTTACCTTCAAAAAGAATCCAATGAGCAGAAGTTCCGGAAAAAGCACCCGGGCTTATGCCATCTGCTTGCGAACTTTCCTGCCAGTATTTCTGAGCAGGCAGCGGAATGGAAAAATGTTCCTTACAACAGGAATCAAAAATATCCTGAATCCCTGAAATATGCCACGATCGTACCGGGACTTATCGTTCGCAGCAAGTCAGAGGCCAGTATCGTCACATGTCTGGAGCGAAATCATGTGCCATATCATTATGACGAGATTGAAATGATAAACGGGCAGAAACTGGCAATCGATTTTATTTGCAGAAATGTCCGGACTAACCAGAAATGGTATTGGGATCACAGAGGAATGCTTGATAATGAGGATTATATTCGAAAGATCTTATATACAGATTCCCTCTTTTATCAGGCAGGTATTATTCAGGGGATTAATCTGATCATTACCTGTGAAACCAGGGACTGTCCTCTGGATCCGCAATGGGTCGAGATGCTTGTTCAGCATTTTCTTCTATAAAACAAGAACCTGTGGAGTTTCTCCACAGGTTCTACCTCACAGCCTTACAGCAGCGGCGCCAGGAATTTCGTCAGAACTCCGACTAACTTATAAGACAGTTTTTCATGTTTGACCATATCGGAAGTGATCCTCCTGCATTTTGCAAGGGTCTCCTGATAATCCTGCTCGATCTCTGAAATACATGGAACCTTATACAGATAGGTGGCGCATTCAAAATGATGGTACAGACTCCGGTAATCTAGGTTAATGGTGCCGACAACACCTTTGCAGTCATCACAGGTAAAGACCTTGGCATGGACGAAGCCCGGCGTATACTCATATAGTTTTACGCCTGCATCCATCAAGCTCCGGTAATGGGATTTCGCTAGGGCATAGGCCAGCTTTTTGTCCGGGATCCCCGGCAGGATGATCTTTACGTCCACGCCTTTCTGCGCAGCAAGTTTCAGAGCGGTTTCCAGTTCGCCGTCCAGGATCAGATACGGCGTCATGATGTGGACATATCGTTCCGCACGGTTCAGGATATCCATATAAACCGCTTCTCCGACCTTATACTCATCCATCGGGCAGTCTCCATAAGGCATCACATAGCCCTGTGGGAGAAACGTAAAATCGGCAGCCTCTAGCTGTACATCCAGTTTTGCCGCATCGAATGAAACCCTTTTTTCGGTTACATTCCACATCTGCAGGAACAGCAGCGTAAAGCTTCGGACCGCATCCCCTTTCAGCATCAGTGCAGTATCTTTCCAATGTCCGAAGCGCTCCACACGGTTGATATATTCATCTGCCAGATTGACGCCGCCGTTAAAAGCCACCTTCCCGTCGATGACCAGGATCTTGCGATGGTCCCTGTAGTTATAATGGGAGGACAGGACAGGCTTGATCGTGGAAAAGGCCTTGGCATGGATTCCCTTCTCTTCCAGCAGTTTCCAGTATTCTGCCGGGAGCTGGGAGAGTTCGCACATACCGTCATACATAACACGGACATCTACGCCTTCTTTCGCCTTTTCCACCAGGATACGAAGGATCTCGCCCCACATATAGCCTTCCTCGATAATGAAATACTCCAGGAAGATAAATTTCTCTGCTTTCTGAAGTTCCCGCAAAACAGCTTCAAACTTATCTTCCCCACTGGGGAAATAAGTCACTTCCGTATTCTGATAGACCGGAAAGCATCCGCTGTTCTGCAGATAGCGGCTTAAGGGAAGGGTGCCTGAACGATCCTGTTCCAACTGCCTTTCCACTTCTTCCGGCTGCTGGATCCGCCCTTTTGTTTTCCGGATCATAAGAAGGATCCTGTCCTGTACTTTCCGGTTTACAAAATTGCTCTGTGTAAACCACAGGAAGAAAGCCCCCACGAGCGGAAGGATTGCGATCACAAACATCCAGGTCAGTTTCGCTGTGGAATCCATCCGGTTATTGAACAGGAAAATGATGATCACCACAGAAAAGATCCGGTACAGGATCATGACCCAGGGTGCGATCTCGAGCAGCCAGCTGTAAAAGAACACAATGGCCAGGACCTGCAGAAGGATCAGCAGCACGATGATCAGAAAGCGGCTGAACAGCAGATGAATAAGACCTTTTTTCTTTGGTTCGGCAAGCCGATAGATCTCATCGTTCATGTTTTTTTCCTTTCCACAAAATGAGAAATGCAGCAGCCATAAATCCGGCGTAAATTGCCAGCAGAAGGATTGCTTTCCAGAGCCTGAACTCTCCGATCAGGAGGCTTTCCAGGATCACATAAGCAGCCATCGCCGCGATCAGGATCCAGCAGGCCTTCCATCGCCTGCTTTCTGTCCTGCACCCTTTGATCGCATATACACAGAACACGATGAAAACAAGTGTCCCCGGGATCATCTTGGCAATTGTCAGGATCGGGACAAAAAACCACATGGCCACCTCCAGCACCGCAAAGAAAGCTGCCGTAATGCTGTGCCAGACCAGGGCTACGACCGCATTTCTCTTCCTTCCCCTCTTCTTCCGGATGATTGCCAGGACAATAGAGACGATCATCTGAAGCAGCAATATCACGATGACAAGCAGCAGCCTGTTAACCAGTCCGGAGATCGTAAGATGGACCACACTGTTATTCTCCAGTCTCATGGCTGTCGTCGGCGAATAGAGAAAGTCTGTAACTGCGGAAACATTGGTATAATTGCTTCCGGAAGGCTCGATCGTCTTTCCGTTTACAGACGTCATGATACTGGCGGTATCCCCATAATTCATCAGATAGGAATACAGGTCTCCCGCCTGTGCCCGGACGGTATGGCCTGAAAATAAAAGGCCGGTATAAGAGATCGTCTGGGGAAGTCCCGCCTTTGATGTTACCGTAACTATATAGCTTTGGTCTGTCGGCAGTGTGATCACCACCTTTTCCGGGGAACAGTCCGCATCCGGGAAGGAGTACGGATCTACCTTCCCGTCCACCAGTTCCGTGCCGTCCGAAAGGATCTCTTTTATCACCTTTCCGTCCCGTGAGATCGAGATGTCCGCATCGGCGTAGATCACCAGCCGCATAAACTCGGTATTATCAGAAAAGAGTTCCTCCGGATCATCGCTGGCGTACATCATCGCCAGATATTCAAAGGGGAAATGCGCATTAAACAGGTTAAAGACTCCAAAAGACGAATCCCATCTGTCTGGCGGCAGCTTTTTTAATGTCTGCCGAAATACATAGGTCTGTATCAAGGTGCCGAGGTAATCACGCATTGCCTTCAGCTCTTCCCCGATGACAGGATCGTCCGTGCTGTACTGCTGCAGGGCTTCTAAAAGGACCTGGAGCGCGTCCTTTGTTCCATCGCTTTTCGCAATGATATCCACGATCAGCGGCTGCAGATATTCCGCATAGGTGCCGGAATCCGGCATTAAGGTAAGCAGGTAATCAATCATGGTGCGCAATTGATAATTGATCTCGGAATTGATCACCATTTCAGAACCGATCATATCCTGATACAGCTGCTTTGCTGTATTAATGACATCCTCGCAGTCAGAATCCGTTTCCGGGGAAACCAGGAACAGATCCGTTCCGTATCGTTTATATCCCCAGTCAGCAAGGGGAACTTTCGGAACCACATCCTCTTTCTGCATGATATTGAAAATATTCGGATAGGAACCAGGCGTTCTGGTGGTCCTGGGCGTTGCAAAGGTATAGGCATATACATCTTCAAATATACCGGCATCCGTAAAATCCGCTGCCGTAATATTGGAAACCGCTCCTGCCCTGCTGTAACCTGTGGTCCAGAGCTTGACTCTGCCTGTGATGGAGTTTTTTTCCAAATATTCTTTTACCGCTGCCTGTACTTTTTGTGATGCATCTTCAAATCCTGCTGACCGGATGGAATCCCCGACCGTCAGATTGCTGGCCCATTCCAATCCGTAATCGCCTCCGCATACCGCGCAGGCCAGAATTGTGGCATCGCCGATCTTTTTCACTGCCAGTCCGTAAGCAATGGAATCGATCGTTGGATTTGTGCGGTAAGTATCCGTTTCAAATTGTGAAAACCCAAGGTTTTGCAAAAACTCGATCAGATAATCATCCTGCGTGTCCGGATGTTCCATATGCCGTCCTGCTGCCAGTGCCAGTCCAAGGGATAATCTGGCCAGATCATGATCATACTGATCCGGCGGAGCCAGGAACAGATTGTCATCGTAATCATATTCCAAAGTGCAGACGCGGCCGAACATTGTGAACGTGCCCTCAACGCTCATGCCTGCAGTACTCTCTTCCTGCGCGGATACCATGGAAATGGAGCCTGCTGCCAGAAGACAGAAGGCGATGAGCAGACAAACGATGGTTTTCAGAAACTTATCAATCGGTTTATTCATGTTATTACATCCTGTTTCCCATGCTGAAGTATCAGAACACAGCGGTTCATAATTGGTCTTACGATAGCATAAACCCTGCAGATATTCAACAAAGCCCGCTGCCGATGATCACCAGAGAATCCGGCTCCACGTGGCACCTCAGGAACAGTACCTCCACGCCTGCTTTTCGGGCATCATCCATGGCTTCTCCAAACGCCGGATGAGTAGCTGCATTGGCCCGGACCTCTGTAACCCCGTCCATCTGGATCACGAAAGCGAGCATGGCGTGATATCCCTCCTCTTTCGCTCTGATCAGTTCCCGGATATGCTTCACACCGCGTTCCGTCGGAGCATCCGGAAAATACCCCACTCCGTCTATCTCCAGAGTACAGCCCTTCACCTCCATCAGGTATTTCTCCGCGCCGTGTTCCATATAAAAATCGATCCGGGAGCTGCCGTAAGTATACTCCGGTATCACTGCATCGTAATCCTCCCTGGCCAGCCATTCTTTTACTACCTGGTTGGGTGCCTGGCTGTCAATATTGAACAGGATCCCGTTTTCTTTCCGCACGGTCGTAAGATCATATCGTGTTTTCCTGCCGGGCGTCCCCGGCGCAGTCAACCAGACCTCGCATCCCGGGATCAGTAGTTCCTTGCATCTGCCTGTATTTTTGACATGGACCGTCTCCATCTGTCCTTCCAATTCCACCTCTGCCACGAATCGGTTCATGCGCTTTTGGAACACAGCCCGGATAATATTATCGTATTTCATTCTCTCACCACGTCATTTCCCAGCATATATTTATTTCCGTTTCTGCTCAGGATCCCTTCACTGATCATATCCCGTCGTATGGTGCAGTAGTCTTCATGAAATTGAACAATGATCTCGTTGAGCTCTTTTTCACTGTACACCTTCCCGGGAACAAACTGCCCGGCGATCAGCTCATAACAGATCCGTTTCTTTTTACGCTGAACAGGGATGGATTTGAGTTTTCCGTATTCAAAGAAAGTATCAATCACTTTCTGACGGTACGTTTCCTCTCTTTTCTGCTGCTCGTCGATCTGTTCCGATTCCGATGCTGCCACCTCGAGCAAAGACGCTTTGAGCAGTTCACGGTTGAGAGAGTAAACCGTGTAATACTGCTCCTTGCGGGAGATGACCAGTCCCGCCTCCTCCAGCTTTTTCATGTGGAAGGAGACGGTGGAAGGGGTCAGCTCAAGACGTTCCGCCAACAGTTCCGTATACATCTCCCCCTGTGTCAGAGACTGTACAATACGGAGCCGGGACATATCGGAAAGACTCTTGAAAATCTTAAGTGCGTGTTCCTGTGTCATCTCTTATCCTCCGGGAAGTGTGCGATCACATCTTCCAATGCTTCTAGTTTCGTCTCACCAACCACTACGTTCCTGGCATCTCCATGTTCCCTCGCTTTATCAAGAGCAGCTGACCATTCCTTCTCAAAACGTCCCAGCTGAGCTCTGACCGCCTCTTTGCCGGCGCCTGGCCGGTTTATTAGGGCATTGGTCACAGTCCTGCAGATATCATAGATATTGGTCCGCACTTTCGCAAAATCCGCATCATCCTTACGTCCGCTCTTTTCCAGATCTGCAATGTCCTTTTTTCCGGCTTCGATCTGCAGGGTCAGGTATTCGATAAACTCTTTCATGACAATATTCCTCCTTTCTGAATATTTGATTTTATATTCATCGAATTAAATATATGTTCATTTGCAATATTTGTCAATATTTATTTTGATATTTATCAAATTAAATATTGACTGTAACTGCCGGTGCAGGAAGCTTAGTTCTATGGGAATCGTTAATTCACTTCAAGTCACCGGCAACTTCTGATATAGTGATAATTGATTAATAAAAAAGACCGATTTCCATTTAATTTACTTGAATGAAGGAGACAACTATGAAAACGAGATTTGGAATCATCGGATGCGGAGGGATCGCCGCCCGTTTCGCCGAAGCGCTGAAGCAGTCGGAATCGGCACAGCTGTACGCAGCTGCATCCAGAGATCCGCAGCGGGCCGAAGAATTTGCCCAAAAGCACGGAGCGCAAAAAAGCTACGGAAGCTATCAGGCGCTGTTGGAAGACCCGGAGGTAGACTGTGTCTATATTGCCACCGTAAACTCCACCCATGCGCCGATCGCAGAAATGTGCATTGCTGCCGGAAAACCGCTGATCTGCGAAAAGCCGTTCTTTATGAGCATTGAAGAAGGAACAAGGGTGATCGACATAGCCCGCAAGGCAGGCGTTCTGATCATGGAAGGCATGTGGAGCCGGTGCATCCCTGCTTATCATAAAGTCAAACAATGGATCGCGGAAGGAAGGATCGGAGATGTCCGTCTGATCCGCTCTGCCTTCTGCTTTCCAATGCCATATATTGAGGAGACAAAAAACCACAGGCTGTTTGATCCGGCCACCGGAGGCGGCGCCTGTCTGGACGTAGGGGTCTATCCGTATGAATATGCCACCGGCATCATGGATGCTCCCCCGGACGAATGCAAGATCCTGAAGGTAATGGGACCCACCGGCGTTGATCTGTCCGTAGGATTGTTCCTGAAATATAACAGCGGCGTCATCGCAGACTGCCTTGCCTCGATCGCAGGGATCATGACCGAGGAAGCTGTGATCGGCGGCAGCGACGGATATATCCTGCAGAAAAGATTCTACGGATCAAGAAGATGTGAGCTGTATGATACTGGCGGTACTCTGCTGGATAGTTTTGACGATCCGGTGGAAGACGGATTTGTGCATGAGATCAATCATTTCTGCGAGATGCTCCGGGAAGGCAGACTGGAAAGCTGCAACATTCCGTTGTCCGACACCCTTGATTTTACCGGCATTTATGAAAGGCTTATGAAGGAGGACTAACATACGCAAAGCCATAGTCCTTGTAATTTACCAATCCCCCATGAACGGAACATTTTTCATGCGAAAATGAGAGAATCCATTTTCCGCAAGATGGATTGATTCGTGTTTTCATGTGAAACTGTAAAAATGCTGATTTCACATGTAAAATTGGAGGGCATTTTCATGCGAAAATAAAGAAAATCATTTTTCACATGAAAAATAGCCCACTTTATTCATGTGAAAAACCGTTTTTTTAGTAAACGCATGAAAAAACTTGTAAAAGAATCATGCAAAATCCAGAGTTCACAAATTCTGCATGAAGAAGCTCCAAAAATCATCATGCAAAAAACAAATTATAAAAAAACCACATGACCCGGCTTTAACCCGATCATGTGGTTTTTTAAATTGCTCAGGCCGCTCTGCCATCAGGCGGGACGATCAATATTTTCCGTACTTCTCCAGTGTCTCGAACATCGCGTCGATGTTTTCTTCCTTGGCGTTTTCCAGACAGCCGTCAAAGTCAAACATATAACCGCCGCCGGGTGCGCAGGTATCCAGGAGATACTTCGTATCGTCAATGATCTGCTGCCTGGTTCCGAACTCCATGCGGGAAATGGACAGGTTGCCGGAAATGCAGGCGATGCCGGAGAGTTTTTCCTTCGCGCGTTTCATGTCGACTTTCTCGAAGTGGTAAAGAACCTTTCCTTTGGGAACGTCGGTCAGGAAATCAATCCGTGTATCATACGGTCCTTCCGTGTAGATCCACGGCAGAACGTCCATGTCGATGAGCGCCAGAATGATCTTCTTCAGCGGTTTCCAGTACAGCTCTTCGTACTGCTTGTCGTTCATGAAGCCATCCATGCCTTTGTGAAGCGGGAAGAAGACGCATTTGAACGGGATATCCAGATAACGCAGATACTGCAGTCTGGCGATCTGCATATCGGCAAACCGGTTCACGGTCTCCTGTACATAAGGAATAATGTCCTCGTCGGTGATGTCCTCGAAGATTCCGACGGTTCCGCGGAAGTAATCGCCCAGGATATCATACGGAGCTTCGGATGCGCCGGTGATCATCGTCGGATAGCCCAATCCGATCATCGCGCCTGTGAACTGCATGGTTGCGCCGAACGCTTTGTTCTGCTCTTCTCCGATCTTCCGGATCAGATCCAAAGCTTCCAGAGTCTTTGGATTGTACAGGCCGCTCATTGCAGTCGGCTCCATATAAGATCCCTCCGCGAAGAAAATGTTTTGTGTGCCCTGGATATTGGGGAATGCGCGCGGAATATATTTACGAAGCATGAAACCGGTATAGTCGGAAAGCAGTTCCGGATATTCCTCCTGTTCCATAAAGGCGATTTCATGGATCTGATGTGTGCTGTATTTGTCAACCGATGTACCCGGCCTTCCCGGCCAGTCGATGATGCGGGTACCGGCCAGCTCATTTGCAGGACCGCTGAAAAACTGCGGAAGGCTTGCGGCGTCGACATTCGGATATTTCTGTACAAATGCGATCGCACAGTTTCCTGCTTTCTGTTGATCATAGAAATGATCCGCATAGCTGCCGCCTGTGAGTCTCGTGATCACGCCATCAAAAAACGGCGTTACCGGTACTCTATCCGGTATCCCCAGTGCGATCGCCGTTTTAATACGGCCAAGTCTCTGCCCTAATGCAGCGAAATTTCCTCCATCCATATGATTATCACCCATGATAAGAACCTCCTTCGTAAGCTCGGTTTGAACGTCATTATCTGTCAGTCTTGATTATAGACAAGCAGCCGATGTAAAAAAATCCGCAAAGCATTGAAATATACCCATCTGGATGCTACAGTATGTTGCAGAGGTGAAAAGCATTGAATATTACAGCTGGAATCCTGTTCTATCTGCTAAGTCATAATGAAAATGTGCAACATATCTGTCACGATGCGGACCGTACACCGTTAGATCGTTTTGAGTACTTTCGCGGTCAGCCGGAGGCAGAAAAAGGTGTACTCTACATTTCTGCTGAGCAGAAGGGAGTCCTTCTTTTCTGTTCCGAAAAGAAGCAAAAGACCTCTCGGATCCTGAAAGATCCGTGCAAGGTAGCGGATGAAGGTTTCAGTTCCCTCTGGATCCAGGCCGATGAGTGCATGACCCTTTCCGCGGAGAAAACGGCTGAATATATCAGCCGGGTCTGGAATCATTTTTCCCAGGTACAAAATGAAATCCTGAAGGCCGTCATTGAGCAAAAGCCAGTCGAAGCGGTTATGGAAAATGTCAAAAATCTTCTGCGGGAACCGTTTATCGTGGTAGACCGGGACATGCTGCTTATCTATGACCATCCGGAAGTTGCCGCAAGAATGCGGGCAGAACTGGGCGACAATTATTCCGACAAGATTATCGAAGAGCTGCTGGTCGCGAAAGAATTTCATGAAGTCGCCAGAAAAAGAGAGCCGTTTTATTATCAGATGCAAAATGTCAGCCCTATCTGCTATTGCATTAACATTGTAGCTGACGGTTATTATTATGCGCGTCTGGTTGTATATCTGGAGGATGACCAGACACAGCTTCCCTCTGGCGCGGAACAGCTCGCAGAGTACGTAGCGGCCGTTCTTGTGCAGATGATCCGGGGAGGATTCCTGCAAATGCAGCACAGCCATAACGACCATCTTCATGTGGTGATCACAAGGCTGTTGGAAGGTGCTTCTCTGAATGCGGAAGAAATACAAGATGCCATTGCAGGCTATGGCTGGAATGAAAATCAGATTTTCCAGGTCATCTGCCTCGAGCCATATCAGGCTGCCGGCTGGAATACACAAATTGAAAACACAATGCCCACCATAACCCGAAAGCTGGAACAGAACAGGCGCCACTCCTGCGCTGCCTTTTCCGGGAATCAGATCATGTGGGTGATCAATCACTCTTTATCCGCAGAACAGACCAGCAGCTATGAATTGACACAGAAGATGCTGGTCATGCTCCGGGAAAATGTACTGAAGGCCGGCGCCAGCAGCGAGTTTCGCAGCATTGCCCTTTTGGGTTCCGCCTTAAAGCAGGCACGCGCAGCCCTCGAAATCGGTACGAAGAACAACCCCAGTTACTGGTATTACCGTTTCGATGATTATCGTCTTGCTTTCATGATCGATGCGATCCGGGGAAAAGAGATCGACCCTCTGCTCTTAGTGCATCCTGCAATCCCGCTCCTTCTGAAATACGATCAGACACACGAAAACGAGTTGTCAAAAACGCTGAAAGCGCTGATCGATAAACGGGGAAATGTGACGCAGGCGGCACAGGCGCTGTTCATCCACCGTACAACGCTGTTCCGGCGGCTGAACCAGATCCGGGAACTGACAGGACTTGATCTGGATGATACCGATCTGATGCTGGAGCTGCAGCTGTCCTACCGGATCATGGAACTGGATAATACCGTTTGACAGGGCTGCTTCTCTAGCGATTCCCAGCCGGCTACGAAGAGAGGAAAAAGCTGTTGTTTCGTATACCGGTCAACTACGAAGAGAGGAAAAAGCTGCTATTTCGTATACTTCCGGTATACGAAATCAAACAAATTTCTCCTCTTCGATATTTCTGGTATACGAAATCAAGCAAAGTTCTTCTCTTCGATATCGGCAGGTTCAGGAAAACGATAAAAACAATGTCTGTTTCAATCAGGCCTTTCCAGCACCCGCTTTTAGAAGCATCTTTCCTTTCTCTCTGCCCTGCACCGCTCGATATTACCGCAGCGATAACACAATTCATTCTCACAGATCCCGTCGTTGTCGAAGCAGGACCGGATATTGCGCACTGTCGTTTCCGCGATGTTGTTCAGCGCTTCTTCCGTCAGAAACGCCTGATGGGATGTCACGATCACATTGGGCATGGAGATCAACCTGGACAGCAGTTCATCATTCAGGATATGGCCTGACCGGTCCTCAAAAAAGATATCTGCCTCTTCCTCATACACATCCAGGCAAGCCGCACCGATCTTCCGCGCCTTGATGCCCTCCAGCAGTGCTTCCGCATTGATCAGTCCGCCGCGGGACGTGTTGATGATCACCACGCCTTTTTTCATCTTTCCGATCGCTTCTTCATTGATCATATGCCGCGACTCATCTGTCAGAGGGCAATGCAGGGAAATAATGTCGCTTCTTTCAAACAGCTCCTGCAGCGGGACATAATCGATGCCGCTGTCAGCCGAAGGATACTTGTCATAGGCGATCACTTTCATGCCAAACCCTTTGCAGATGTTAACAAAAATCTTCCCGATCTTTCCGATGCCGACCACCCCGACCGCCTTGCCGTGAAGGTCAAACCCCGTCAGCCCGTTCAGAGAAAAATTAAACTCCCGCGTACGATTATACGCTTTGTGGATGCGGCGAACGGAAGTAAGCAGCAGCGCCATGGCATGCTCTGCCACTGCATAAGGGGAATAGGCGGGTACATGAACGACATGAACCTTTTCAAATGCTGCTTTCACATCCACGTTGTTATACCCGGCGGAACGAAGCGCGATCAGACGGACGCCATATTCATACAGTTTGTCAATAACCGCCTTATTTACCGTGTCGTTAACAAATACGCAGACCGCATCACAGCCGCGGGCCAACTCCACGGTATCCTCATTCAGTTTCGTTTCCAGGAACCGGAACTGCAGATCATGAGCCTCACCATATCGTTCAAAAGAAGGTCTGTCATACTCTCTGGTATCATAAAATGCAACTTTGATCATATCATTTCCTCCTTCCTTAAAGATCCTGACATCTTTATCTACTCCAGAATCCTGCCATCCCTGGAAATGGTCACTACTTGCCAGGGGATGAACTTGCCGCTGTTTTTAAGAGCTGTTTCTGCCGCTCTCTGCAAACCGCCGCAGCACGGAACTTCCATGCGGACAATGGTCACGCTCTTAATGTCATTGTCCCTGATGATTTCGGTCAGCTTTTCCGAATAGTCGATCTCATCCAGTTTGGGACATCCAATCAGCGTGATCTTGCCCTTCATGAATTCTTCATGCATATTGGCGTAGGCATAGGCCGTGCAGTCTGCCGCGATCAACAGCTTCGCTCCATCATAGAAAGGCGCCTTCACAGGCAGCAGCTTGATCTGACAAGGCCATTGTCCCAATCGTGATACGGGTTTTCCCGGATAAAACCCGATTCCGGATTTTTCTCCGGGATCCTCTTCCTGCGTCCTTTCAAACTGCATGAACCGTGAGCCCGGGCAGCCATGCCCTGCTGCGTGCTGCGACATTTCCTGCATCATCTTCTTTTCATGGTCTGTCATATTCTGACCCTCCGTCTTTTTATTCTTACTTGCCTGTACGGCTGCCTCATCATAAGCAGGGGCTTCCCTCTCTTCAAATGTGATCGCCCCTGTCGGGCAGTTCGGCAGGCAGTCTCCGAATCCATCGCAGAAATTTTCTCTGACCAGTTTCGCCTTACCGCCAACCATATCAATTGCGCCTTCATGACAGGCTTCTGCGCATAATCCGCAGCCGTTACATTTTTCTTCATCTATGTGTATGATTTTTCTGATCATCTGAATATCCTCCTTGCTTTTTCTAATCGCATTATATCCTCAAAAGCCAGAAATTTCTGTATCCACAGATACACTTTTATTTTTTTTTTCGTGTATAATGCAGATAGCACTCATACGAAAGGACAAGTTCAATGGATTTCACTGTTTTGGAAAAAAGTGTTCTGTTTCACGGGATCCCGGCAAAAGAATTGCAGGAACATCTTACATCCGTCCCACATCACATACGGCATTATGAAAAGGATGAAACCATCTTTCATCTTATGGAAACGGCGGATCGTATAGGCATCATACTGCAGGGGCGGGCGGAAGCTCAAAAGTCCTTCCCTAACGGCAGTCAGGTCAATGTGTCCATTCGGCAGCCCGGGGAAATGATCGGAGCCGCAGCCGCTTTTTCCTATGCTCATACATTCCCCTGTGATATCATGGCAATAGAACCGGTCACGCTGTTAGTGTTCCGGAAGGAAGATCTGCTGCAGCTGATGCAGAAAGATGTGCGCATTCTGGAAAACTTTACCAGGGAGATCGCTTCTGCCACCTATATGCTCCAGCAGCGTCTGGAGCTGCTTTCCTACAGCGGAATTGCGCAGAAGGCTGCTTATTATCTGCTTCTTCAGAGAAGAAAAACAGGAACCGGGAAAATCCCGATTCCTGATTCCATGACAAAATGGGCTTTGCTGCTCAATGTTTCCAGGCCATCCCTTCACCGAGAGCTGAAGCGCCTGGAATCCCAAAAGATCATACGCCTCGCTCCGCATCTGGTGGAAATACTGGATGCAAAGGCGCTGCAGGATGTGCTGGCGCGGTGAGAGTATTTGCCGCTGTTACATCAATCCTTTTCCGCTCCCCCATGCATCACCGACTTTTTCGCCGATCACATGATACGCGTTGTTAAATGGATCAAAGCAGATCGGAGCCACTTTGTTGACATCGACCTTTCCATCAGTAAGCGCTGATTCATCCACACTGACGTTCACGATCTCACCTTTCAGAATGCATGTTTCCTGATCAAAACTGATTACCCGGCATTCCATGCAGACGGCCAGTTCATTGATGATCGGCGCATTCACCAGTTCGCTTCTGGTGGCAGTGAATCCGGCTTTGGCAAATTTATCTTCTGTCTTATTTCCCGTGGCAATCCCGACATAATCGCAGGCAGCCACGTGGGCAGCATCTGCCATGCTGATGGTAAATGCTCCGGTCGCAGCAAAGTTTTTGCAGGTTTTGTGGTCGGGAGACAGGCACACCGATATTTCTGTCATCTCGCTGATGCCGCCCCATGCTGCATTCATGGCATTTGGCACACCATTTTCATCGTAGGTGGCGATGATCCACACCGGCTGCGGGTAACTGAAGGGCTTTGCCCCGAAACTTTTTCTGCTCATTTTTCTTCCTTTCTTCTATCCGTTTATCTCTATATCGGGTGCTATGTTCACAGCACCTCATGATCCCTCCGTACCACATAATCCAGCACATAAGGCAGTTCTTCCTGATTCCCACGTCTGGAAAAGTCGAGCCTCAGGCCTGCTTTTTCTGCCGCCCTGTGTACGTCAGCATCGACCTGGAACATTTCTCCCATATACTCCAAGGAATCGCTCTCTCCATATACTTCGATGATGAGATCTGCGGTAGAGATCTCCTCCTCTTCCATTTCCTGCAGTGCCTGTATCAGTCTGTCTATCGAAGCCAGGTATGCTCTTCCTGCCATCTTCCGGTATTCCACTGCATCTGCTCTGGAAGAATTACCAAGTTTACGGATATCCTGCAGGATCTCAGCCGGATTCATGTTCTCCCAGTGTTCCAAATTGTTATAGATTGCTTCTGACATCAGCATTCTCCATTTCTTCTTCTGTCAGTATTATAACCGATAATCCTTCTGATTCCAGCAGAAACTGCCTGTCATACTCAGAAACACGCTTCTTTGCCCCGAGCGGCTTCCATGCTATAATATGGATAGCTGTTTTCCTGAAGTTGATACTCCCGGCAAAAGGGCAAACCCAGGAGGCTTGATCTATGCTGTACTCGCTGAATGATCTTTTTGATAATAGCAAACAGGCGGTCTCTTACATGATGGAAGAGATCACGCACATCTGCCGCCATATGAAAAAACGCGCCCCCGGAAGCGAGGGCGAACGGGACGCGGCTGCATATATGGCAGGTGTGCTGGAGCAGGACTGCGGCTGCACAGAAGTCAGGAAAGAGCTGTTCAAAGAACATCCGGCTTCCTTTTATGGATACTTCTACATTTCCGCAGTTCTGGATGTACTCTGCGCGGTTTGCTTCTTTATCCAGCCATGGCTGAGCATCCTGTTCGGCTGTCTGACACTGCTGCTTTTCATCATTCATTTTGTTCTGTATAAAAAGATCCTTGATCCCCTGTTTCCGGAAAAGGAAAGTATAAATGTCACGGCCATCCGCCCGTGTGCAGGAGAAGTGAAGCAGCGCATTTTTCTGAATGGCCATACGGATGCCGCATGGGAATTTCCGCTGAACTACCGGTTTGGCGGTGTTGTGTTTGAGATCCCCGCAGTAATGACGACCGTCGGCGTTCTGTTCTATATCGGTCTGTCCATCTGCGTCCTATTGGGTGCAGGGGCGTGGACGGATCCGGCAGGGAAATGGGGCCTTATCTTTATCCCGTTTTTCCTTCTGCTGGCCAATACCTATAATCCAAAACGGGTTGTGGACGGAGCCAATGACAATCTCTCCGGCTGTTATATGGGGATCACGCTGCTGCGGGAAATGGAGCGGCTCGGGATCACCCTTGAGCATACGGAAGTCGGGGTCATCCTGACCGGTTCCGAAGAGGCAGGCCTTCGCGGCGCCAAAGCCTGGGCCAAAGCCCACAAAGATGATTACCGCGATGTTCCTACCTATATTCTCTGTTTCGATACGATCCACGATCCGCGCTTCTTGATGGTCAACCGGCGTGACCTGAACAGCACGGTCAAGGCAGATGAAGAGCTCTGTCAGATGTTCCTCAACGCCGCCGCAAAAGCCTCTGTTCCCTGCCGGACAGGCAGAGTTCCCCTGTTCGGCGGCTCCACGGACAGCACCGCATTTACCCAGGGCGGTTTCCGTTCTGTCGGCATCACCGGCCTGAACCATGTGCTGGAGGATTATTACCATACCCGTAACGACACCTGTGACAATCTGAATCCGGAAGGCCTTGAAAACTGTTACAAAGCAGTGGTTGCCCTGCTGGATGACATGGATCATCGATAAACACCGACCACTTTCTTCTGCCGTCAGCGATCTTCCGCATAGGACCTTACGATCTCCAGCACAACCCGAACAGACAGCTCCATCCCTTCCAGTGAAATATGCTCATAAGGGCCATGGAAACCTGCGCCGCCGGCTCCCAGATTGGGACAGGGAAGTCCCCGGAAGCTGAGCTGGGATCCGTCGGTCCCGCCGCGTACCGGCTTGATGTCTGCCATAAGGCCAGTCTCTTCGATTGCCTTTTTCGCATGTTCCACCAGGTGCATGTGATCCTTCAGCACTTCCGCCATATTATAATAGCTGTCTGAAACGTCAGCACTTACGGTTCCTTCCCCGTACTTTGCATTCAATTGATCACAGACGGACAGGATCAACTTCTTTCTTTCTTCAAACTTTGCCCGATCATGATCACGGATAATGTAATGAAGCTGGGCTTTTTCCACCTCACCGCTGATGTTGGTCAGATGGAAGAACCCCTCATACCCTTCCGTATATGCCGGCTGCTCCTTAGCCGGAAGCATTCCCTGCAGTTCGCAGGCGATGGCGGCAGCATTTACCATGATGTCCTTCGCACTGCCCGGATGGACATTGACTCCTTTGACCGTGATCTTGGCAGAGGCTGCATTGAAGGTTTCATATTCCAGTCCGCCTTCCAGATCTCCATCGATCGTATAGCCGAAATCAGCGCCGAATCGCCGCAGGTCCAGAAGGCCTGCACCGGAACCGATCTCTTCATCCGGCGTAAAAGCAATGCAGATCTTTCCATGGGGAACATCCGACTTCAGAAGTTCCTCCGCCATACTCAGGATCACCGCAATCCCGGCCTTGTCATCCGCTCCCAGAACAGTGGTGCCGTCAGATGTGATCAGCGTCCTTCCTTTCATCTTCGCCAGATGCGGAAAATCCTTTACACGGATCGTGATCCCGCCTGCATCAAGCGCGATATCTTTGCCGTCATAATTTTCATGCACAAGCGGTGTGCAGGGTTTTGAGCAGCAGTCCGAAACGGTATCCAGATGGGCGATAAATCCGATGGCCGGCGCATTTTCACACCCTACAGATGCCGGGATCTGCCCGTAAACATAGCAGTTTTCATCCACCAGTACATCGCTGATCCCCATCTGCTTCATCTCCTCTTCCAGAAGATGAGCCAGATCAAACTGGTATGGCGTGGACGGCGATGCTCCACTGTTTTCATCACTGGGAGTATAAACCTTCACATATGTTAAAAAACGGTCTAATAATTTCTGTTTCATCATTATCACCCTTCCTGTTTTGTATGGTTCAGCATTATTCTGCCTCATCTTTGTTATTATAAACGAATCTGCATTCTGACGGAAGATGCCAATACCGGAAACTACTGCAATAGCAAAGACAGTTCTATCTCGCCCTCATCCTCCGCTCCGGTCTCGGTAAAGCCTTTGCTTTTATATAGCTCTATCGCCTTTACATTGTCTTTGTTGCAGGTTACGCAAAAGGGCCGGATGCATGCGTGATCAAGGATGATGGTCCCTGGCTTGCTCAGAAGTTTCTTGAAAGTGACGGCTACCTTCTTGCCGCACCTGTATGGTCACTTTCCCCCTGCGGCGTCGTGACGGATTTCCGTGACCGTGTGTTCGGACCGAAGATGGACTTATCTCAGATGGAAGCACATGGGATCCCTGCATGGGCGGAGGGCCGTGCGAAGCAGCGCCCCGGTGCACTGATCTCTGTCGGCGGAGCCTTATCCGAGCATTGGACATCCTTAGGACTTGCCACCCTTTACACGACCACATTCTCTGCCCAGACCAATGTGATCGATAACATCAACATCTATCAGGTAGCGGATCCTGGTGAAGCCCTGATGCGGCAGGATTATATTACAAAGGTGAGATATCTGGCGCAGAACCTGGGCCATGCAGTCCTGAATCCGCAGAAAGACTGGGAAAATAAATGGCTTGGTGATCTGGATGACGGCGAAGCGTGTCCGGGATGCCATACCTCACTCATGATCGCCAAACCGGACAGAAACTATGTGGAATGTGCCGTATGCGGAAGAAAAGGCTATCTGACACTGGATCAGGAAGGGAAGATCAAATATTCCTGGCCGGAAGATAACCGGAACCGCCTGACCATGATGGGCAAATTTGATCACGTCAGAGAGATCGAAAGACATACCGCAGAAAGATACGAACCACACAAGGACGAGATTCAGGACGAGCTGAAAAGATATCGTCAGATGGAGCAGTTCACCGTCAAAGCACCGTCAAAACAGAAAGCCTAAGGCTCGAAGAAAAACAATCAGGGACAATGCCTTTCGGGCATTGCCCCTTTTATATGAGGACGCTGCTGTGTTCTCATTTTTGGCATTCGGCTGATTTAAGAACGCCCCCTGTTCTCAAATCAATATTTTTCCTTATCTGAGAATACAAAGTGTTCTTTATTAACCGGTTTTCAAAATTTAAGAACTGGCAAACTATTCTCAGATCGGGAGTTTTTCCTAAAAAAGAATAAAAAGTATTCTCATATGGACTATTGCCTAGATTTAAGAATACTCAGGCTGTTCTCAAATATCAGAATTGCCACAAAAAAAGAACACTTTGTATTCTTTATTTTCTAAATATCTGAAATAGAGAACACTTGGTGTTCTTTAATCAGACAAATGGCAAAATTGAGAACCCCGAGAGTTACTCAGACCAGTATCATCAGCGGCACTAAATGATCCCATAATAACGAAGAGCATTTCGTATCCCATCATCATCTGGGTCAGAAGTGACATAATCCGCTATCGTCTTAACCTTGTCCTGCGCATTTCCCATGGCGACACCGATCCCGCAGTATTCCAGCATCTCTATATCATTTTCAGCATCACCGAATGCAATGCACTCTTCCGGACGGATCCCTGCACGCTCTATGACACAACGGAGCCCCGCGACCTTTCCTCCATTCTTTAGGATCAGATCAACTCCCAGATCATTCCATCTTACCGCCTGGCAATCCGGCGGGGTGATCTCCCGGATGAGGTCATCGTCTTCGAGACCGGCAAAAGTCGTAGCCTGATAAATAGGGGCTCCGTCGTATTCTGCAATATCCGGTACCGGTGTAGAGATTGCTTCCTGTGCCCGGATGACGGTGTCATTCACATAATTCAGTATCAACCCGTTTTCTTCTACAAGCACAAGAGGAATCCTCTTCTTCCTGAAGACGGAAATCAAAGCCCTCGCTGCTTCTTCCGGAAATGGGAGGCCAAAAAGCAATTGCTTATTGTGATCAAGGCAAAGGTGTCCGTTAAGTGTGATATATCCGTCAAAAGGGATATCGGAAATCGGAAGAAGTTCCAGTTCCAAAGCATGTCTCCCTGTGCACAGATATGTCTTGATCCCACACTGCCTAAGGGCATCAATGCTTACACGTGCACTCTGCGGCACAGAATATGTTTTGTGAGAAAGCAGTGTGCCATCCACATCGAAAAAAGCAGCTTTAATTGGAAAAAAAGTATTCATAATGGCTCCAATGATAAAATGTTTCTATTCCCTGCAGAACCTTCGCAGTGTCACGCTGCCCAGCATCAATACAGATCCCACGATCAGGTACAGAATGATCAGCCGATTGGTGGTTCCGTAGATTTCCAGGACGCCTTGAAGCAGTGATCCCACAGTCATGGTAAGTATCCCAAGCTGCCACATCTGGGAACATATGTGCGGGATCCTGCAGGAACGTGCTCTTTTCAGAAGCAATAAAGAAGGAATCGCTCCCAGCACCAGCGGGAATGCAAAGGCATAGATCATATAATAAGAATACACTTCGTGGCTGAAGCATTCATAAACCGCTCCGATCAAAGCTGTTGCAGCTGACATGATCAGATAGCGCAAAGCCATCTTGTACCAACCGTATTCATGCATGACAGTTTGTTTTCTTCGTCTGTCATTTCGCTCTGTCATATTTCATCTATCCTTTCCGCCCTGAACAGGCGCATCTCTATGAAGACTATCCGATATAAATGATATCGCTTATACTCCGTTCAGCGATCCTGCCTCCGGAGGTTGGATTATTGATCACCACATCCTGGAACACCATGGTGGAAGAGCCGCCGCCATCCAGATTGTATGCCGTGGTTACACCCAGTGATTTCATAAACGAAGCCAGCTCATACAATGATAATCCTTCGCTTTCCTCCGTCCTTCCATCGGAAACGACAAACACAAAATGATTATTGTCAATGATGCCCAAGGCAGTCCTTGGATTGCTTGCTTTGGCTTTTCCGACTTCCGCCTCTTTTGAGATTACGATCTGTCCCTCTTCCAGAAGCTCCGGACCAAAGCAAAACGCCTGCCAGACTCCCTGCTCCACCAGTTCCTCAGCCGTGATGTCATCGGAATCAACGATCTGCATGGAACCATCTGCGTAAATACATACGATATTCTCTCCATTCCCTGCTTCCCTGTATACGATTCCGTTCCGGATGACATACCCGCTTTCCTGGGATCCGTAATAATCTCCGTTTATCGCAAGAATAGCATCGTGTTCGGAAGCGATCACCGATGTAGGATCCGTGATGTTTTTCCCATAAGTATCCTGCGCAAAAGCCGTCTTCAGATATTGTGCAGATGCTAATACCACGTCCGCTACATAGATATGGGTTCCGAGTTCTTCATACTCGGAAATGGTGATGCTGATGTTTTCATCTTCATAAGACTGCGCCGAAGCAATGCCTGCTTCCGCAAATTCAGATAATACTGCCGATGTGTCATTCTCTTCTATTTCTTCCTTCCGGGAAGTTTCTTCCAGCTGCGTAAAGATTGCCGTATTCATCTGGACTGCATTTTCCTGAAATGCGCTGCTGATCACAAAGGTATCCAGGATCAGATATACAGTAAATGCAGTCAGCAAAAAGATATAACCGATTTCGGCCAGATGTTTTTTCTTCATGCCAAAATCTCCTTTCTTATCATCAGGTTTCTGTCCGAATATAACGAACAATATTAAAATCCACCTAAAATCTGATAAGCAAAAGGCTCTTTCGGCGTTATTTCCCTTAGATCCGAAGAAATCTGCGTACAGATCTGCCGCCCCGGTCCACCTTTCCCACGGCCACGCACACATCGGCGATATAAAGAGCGCCTTGTTGATCCACGCTCAATCCATGGGGAGCGACAAACACGCAATTTTGGTAATCCGTGTCTTCACAGCGGTATCTCAGGATCAGTTTTCCATCCGGATCAAAAATGCTGATCCTTCTTGCAAGTTCCGATACATACACAATGCCGTCATTATCAACGGCAACGCCGGTGGGATACTCCAGGTCATTCCATTCCTTCAGATAGGAAAAATCCGGGGCAAAGAGCTGGACCCTGTTATTCTGTCTGTCGGCCACATAGAAGCGCTGCTGCCTGTCCTGGCAGATGCAGTGAGGCGCCCTGAACTGTCCCGATCCCCTGCCAATCTCACCAAAAGATTCGATCAGCTTACCTTCAACTGAGAAATGATGAACCCGGCCATTTCCGTAGCCATCGGAGATATAGATCGTCCCATCATCCGCGCAGCACAGATTGGTCGGCAGATTAAAAGGCGGCCCTGCTTTTTCTACGGCATCGATCGCCGCATCCAGGTCAGGGCCATTGACAAAACCATTATCATTCGGAACGCCGCGGGTACCGAGACAGTAGATCAGCTCACCGTTTAACCTGTGTTTGCAGACAATATGGTTTTCCGAATCCACACAGAAGATATTCCCGTCTTTCGACAGCTTGCCTCCGTGTATCCGCGTATAGAACCCGGATTCCCATCCATCGAGAACCTTTCCGTCATTGTCCAGATGAAGGAGCGGGTATGTTCCTCGTGTAAAAAGATAGATGCTGCCGTCATCCACACAATCCACATCGCAGACATCTCCCATCACTGCGCCATCAGGGACCTGCGCCCACTCGTCTGCCAGTTCGTATCTGAAATCTCCGCTGCCGATTATCATCATGCCCTCCTTCTGTGCCTTGATCGATTATTCTCTTCCCCTGGATTCCACATTTTTCTTCCGCAACATTCATTACTTTTTCAGATTCCTGATGATACGAATCACCACAACGATCACTACGATAACAGCCATCACCAAAAACGGTGCCCATGGCTGTTTCATAAATTCATTAAATGATTCCATCTGATTCCTCCACAGATCAACAAGTCCTCACAGCCGCTGCAATAAAAGCCTTGCATTACAGATAGTGAACCCTGGATTCATCATACCGGTCCTGCTGTTCCCGCTCCTCTGCCGGATAGCCGAACGGAAATACAGCAAAAGCTCTCAGGGAATCCGGCATTCCGATGATCTCTTCTACTGCCCGCATCCTCTCTTCGATCGGCTGCTGATTTCTTGCTGATGGAGCCTGCATGGCCGCTCTCAGCATCTGATCAATCTTTTCTTTTTCAACCGGTCTGTCCTGGTACTTCCTGATGCTGACACGATGATAAATGCTGTTCATACTCTTCTCCTTTCGGCGTAATTTCTCATTTATTCGCTATATACTTCGCGGGGAGTACGATATTTTAACGAAGAATGAGGACGATCATTATTATAAAAATCAATCCAATTTATTACAGCCTCTTTTCTCTGCTCAACATTATCAAATCTACAAGGATATATACACTCCTGCATCAGACTTCCAAAAAAAGCAGAGACATATCTGGAAGATGGAATTTCCCCATCTAGACCCAATTTATTGCGTAGAATATTTTGGAGCTTAATAGAATCACTCTTTCCAAATTCGTATGCAATAATATACCTTGATTCATCATCCATTATGACACATAAATATAGATGCGGTCCAATATGACCGGTACCCATTAAGTTCATAGTTGTCTCTCCTTTCATATATCGGTTCCATCCAGAATCTGCCATACAGATAATCAGATAAACACTGAATATATTCTGCCACAATTATTCTATATAACAATAAATGTCTTCCAGGTCCCTTTCTTCCATCGCCAGATATCCAGACCTGCCTTGATGCACCAGTCCAGTCCCATTGCCAGCGCGATACCTATAACTCCCATACCCATCCACAGGCCGAATACAAAGGAAAACAGCGTACGGCATACCACGGTCGCAAACAGCGATGACCACATGGCAAACTTCACGTCGCCTGCGGCACGCAGGCCCGAGGACAACGGCATGGCGAATGGCTGCACGAAGGCGGCGAAGGTGTTGTGGATGATGACAATGACGAACACCAGATGCCGGGTCTCGGCGGTAATGCTGTAAAGAGGCAGGATGGCCGGAACCAGCGCCAGTACCAATGCATTCCACAATACAGCCAGCAGAAGCGTCAATCGTACCAGCTTTTTCATGTACCAATCTGCTGCTTCCGTATCACCGGCACCCATACACTGGCCGATCACGGTAATAAATACCGGATTCATAGAAACGCACATACACGCGGCCAGTGACCATAACGTCTGTCCGATGCCATTGGCAGCGATCTGGGAAGTGCCGAAGGTGGCGATCAATGCGCCCAGCACCACCTTTGCCAGCTGAAACAGCGTATTTTCCACCGCACTGGGAAATGCAATGCGGGTGATCCGGCGGATCATTTCGCGGTTGGTTTTCAGTGCCATCTTAAGATGGAGCGTCACCTGGGATTGGCGGTTCATGCACAGGATCGTCATGACAATGGCCGCGAACCACCAGGACAGCGTCGTAGGCCATGCCACACCTGCAGCCCCTGCGTGCAGAACGAAGATGCCTACTGCATTGCCGGCAACATTGATCAGGTTCATGACAATGGAAACCACCATGGTCGTACGTGTGCGCCCCATGGAACGGTAAAGTGCCGCGCCGGCATTGTAAAGGGCGTTGGCCGGGAATGACAATGTGACGATCCACAGGTACGTGCGGCACGCCTCCATAACCTCCGGTTCCACCGAGGGATACAATAGTGACAGTATGCTCCTTCCAATCACCAGCATCAGTACCATGCACACCAGCGAAACGATGCCTGCCATGTGGTAGATCTGTGATGCCGCAAG
>JAFWOB010000050.1 GCA_017510065.1 Parasporobacterium sp. | reverse complement strand
TATGGAAACGCAGGGACAAGGAGGTACTTTGATTTTGATTATGGAAGGTGAGGATTTTGGGATGCTGGAAACAGAAAGACTGATCCTGCGTCGCTGGGAGGAAAGTGCGGATGAGAGCCTGGATGTGATCCGGAATGTCTTTAACATGTAAAACAGCGAGAATTCTCCATCCTCGACAGGGTGGAGATGAATCGCCAGGAGAAAGAAAGAAGAGAACAAACGTTCGAAAAAACTCTTGCCCATATGTCTTTGTTATGGTATAATACTAATCAGTATAAGAATAACATATGTGGGGAAAATTGCATGAATAAAAGGAATAATCTGTCTGATTATGATAGAAATCAGCATTCAGTATATATGCTGTATTACCACCTGATCCTGATAGTAAAATACAGGCGTAAGGTGATCGATGATGCTGTTTCTGACCGTGCCAGGCAGATTTTTTTATATATAGCAGCCAGGTACGACATCACTTTGGAAGAATGGAACCATGACGGGGATCATGTTCATGTGATGTTCCGGGCAAAGCCTTCCTCAGAGATCAGCAAATTTATCAATGCGTACAAGAGCGCCAGCAGCCGGCTGCTGAAAAAGGAATTCCCGCAGATCCGAAGCCGCCTGTGGAAGGAGTATTTCTGGAGCAGGAGCTTCTGCCTGCTGACGGCAGGCGGAGCTCCCATAGAAGTGATCCGTGAATATATCGAGAGCCAGGGTGAAGGAGGACGTCGTGAGAAGCGAGTATAGGGCATACCGGTTCCGCCTGTATCCCGGAAAGAAGCAGATGGAACAGATGGCAAAAACATTTGGGTGCTGTCGTTTCCTGTACAACCATATGCTGGCGGATAAGATCCGGACATATCAGGAAACCGGGAAAATGCTGCGGAATACCCCCGCACAGTATAAAAGAGAATTTCCGTGGCTTAAGGAGGTGGACTCGCTGGCTCTTGCGAATGTGCAGCTCCACCTGGAATCGGCATATCGTAATTTCTTCGAAAACCCTGCTGCGGGTTTTCCAAAGTTCCGTGCAAAGCACCACAGCCGGAACAGCTATACGACCAATGTTGTGAACGGGAATATCCGTCTGGAGGGCAGACGCCTGAAGCTGCCGAAGATGGATCCGGTGCGGATCATCGTGCACAGAACAATTCCTTCAGATGGCATTCTGAAGTCCGTCACCATAGTCCGGGAACCTTCCGGGAAGTATTACGCCAGCCTTCTCTACGAACAGGAAGCCTGTGAAAACCAAACAGCATTTCCGGTCCGTGCAGAGAATGTGCTGGGGATAGATTTTGCCATGTCCGGACTGGGTGTTTTTTCAGACGGGACGAGGGCTGACTACCCGATGTATTACAGGAAAGATGAGAAAAAGCTTTCCCGGGAACAGCGAAAGCTGTCGCGATGTCAGAGGGGCAGCAGGAACTATGAGAAACAAAAGGAAAGGGTGCCGAGGTGCCATGAGAAGGTACGGAACCAGCGGATGGATTACCAGAACAAGCTGGTCTGCCGTCTGGCCGGGCAGTTCGATGCTGTCTGTGTGGAAGACCTGGATATGAAATCCATGAGCAAAGGCCTCCATTTTGGCAAAAGCGTCATGGACAACGCAAATGGCGCATTCCGCAGGAAACTGCAGGAGAAACTGGAAAGACAGGGAAAGGCATTTGTAAAAGCAGACCGGTATTTCCCATCCAGCAAGCGGTGCAGCCGGTGCGGGAGAATACGGAAGGATCTGCAGTTATCGGACCGGATCTATGAGTGTGAATGCGGGTATAAGGAAGACAGGGATGTGAATGCCGCCCTGAACCTGAGACAGGAAGGAATCCGGATTCTGGGCTGCGCATAAAAAAGAAACACAAGACGTATCCGGGAATACTAACCCGTATACGATAGAACCGGGGGACGCCCGGGGATAGCCTGTTGATACTGGCCGGTTACGGCCTTGAGCAGGAAGCCCCCACTTCTTAGCGGAGCGCAAGTGGCGGGAGTACGTCACACCTGCTGCAGAACCTGAAAGAAGAGAACCAGCTGTCGTATCTGCTGATATCCCATGATCTGGAAGCCGTCTACTATCTGGCAGACAGCATATATATCATGTATCAGGGAAAGATTGCTGAGATAGTGGAAGACCCGGAACACATCCGGGAAGTACGGCACCCGTATTCCCGGAAATTGCTGTTCGGCGAATAAGGATTCGAGTGAATACCGGTCAGCGGGATTCTGAAAACAGAGAGTGATGCAGAACGAGCCAATCCGCTGGATATCCGGTGGGCATTATGATAAAATATATGTACCTGTCCAGAACCGTGCAGCGGCAGCGGCCTGGTTCTGCACAGGGACAGCTCATCAGAAAAGTTGCGGGAAGACGGGAACTCTGTGTACGACATTTTTTCAGAAGGAGGAAACGGAAATGAGAAAGGGAATTGCGTTGCTGACTGCTGTGGGAATGCTTGCAGGCATGATTGTGCCGGTATCTGCCGAGGACCAG
>JAFWOB010000242.1 GCA_017510065.1 Parasporobacterium sp. | reverse complement strand
CTGATTTCAGATAGAGATGCAAGATCATCGGAGGATGACAGAATGAAACCGTACTTTTCTTTTCAGTGGCATATCACGGATGAATGCGACCAGAGATGTAAACACTGCTATATCTTCGCTGCAGGCGATCATACCTGCCTCAGATCCATGACCTGGAGTGAGATGCAGGACACGTTTTACAACTGCCTGGATTTCTGCGAAGTGTTCGGCCGTACGCCCTACTTCTACCTGACCGGAGGAGATCCGATTCTGCATCCGGATTTCTGGAGACTTCTGGATCTGTTCCACGAGCATGGCGTGAAGTTTACGATCATGGGAAATCCGTTCCACTTAAACGATCAGGTATGCCGCGAACTGAAATGGTACGGATGCGAAAAGTACCAGCTTTCTCTGGACGGCCTCCGAAAGACCCATGACTGGTTCAGAAAGCCCGGATCCTTTGACTGCACGCTGGAGAAGATCGGCTGCATTAACCGCGCCGGCATCCGGAGCGTGATCATGACCACGGTTTCAAAGCAGAACCGCATGGAGGTGCCCGGAATTATCGATGAGGTCGTAAAGGCAGGAGCGAATATCTTTGCCTTCTCCCGGTATGTCCCCAGCGGCGGAGAACTGGACACATCCATGACCGCGTTGGAATACCGGCAGCTTCTTGAGATGTGTGACAAGAAGTTTAAGGAATATGAAGCGGAAGGTTGCCAGACTTATTTCAACAAGAAGGATCATCTTTGGACACTGTATGAATACGAGACCGGAGCTTTTAAGATCCCGGAGAATGCGAAGGAAGGCATGATCTATGGCGGCTGCAATTGCGGCAACTGCCACATCACCATCCTTCCTACCGGTGAAATCTATGCCTGCCGCCGCGTTGCGGAGAGCAAGGTCGGAAATGTATTCGAAGACCGGATCGCCGATGTGTGGCTGACCGGGATGGAACAATACCGGGATTATCAGAACTTCAGCAAATGTTCGCGCTGTAAGCTCCTGGCCTGGTGCCGGGGCTGCCCTGCGGTAGCCCGCGGAACGAACGGAGACTTTTACGCGGATGATCCGCAGTGCTGGGCAAGCGAGGAAAATGAATTTCTGAGACCGAAAACAGAGGTGCAGGAAGGTGAAAAACATGAGAGCCGTATTGCTGGATAAAATCACAGAAGGAAAAGATATCGTTCTTTCCGAGTGTCCGGTTCCGGAGGTAAAACCCGGCTGGGTGCTCGTGAAGGTAAAGGCCTTCGGCCTGAATCATTCGGAACAGATCCTCCGTCGTAGTGAGATCAATGCCGCTTATATTCAGAAGCCGGTTATCCCCGGTATCGAATGTGTCGGTGAAGTTGCAGATCCTTCGGATACGGACCTGAAACCCGGTCAGAAGGTCATTGCGCTCATGGGCGGCATGGGAAGGTCCTTCAATGGCAGCTATGCGGAATATGCGCTTCTTCCAAGGCGGACCGTGTTTCCGGTGGACAGCAATCTTCCCTGGGAAGTGCTCGGTGCTGTCCCGGAAACGTACTTTACGGCCTGGGGTTCCTTGTTTGAATGCCTGCACCTGACGAAAGAGGATACGCTGCTGATCCGCGGGGCTACCTGTGCGCTTGGCTATGCGGCTATGCAGATCGCGAAAGCACTCGGCTGCAAGGTGATTGCCACAACACACAGAGAAAACAAACTGCCGCTGATTGCCGAAGCGGATGAAGCTGTCATCGATGACGGCAGGCTGACCGGAAAGATACATGGTGTGACAAAGACGCTTGATCTTATCGGACCGCGCAGTCTGAAGGATACTTTGACTGCTGTAGAGAAGGGCGGTATCGTTTGCCAGACAGGAATCCTCGGCGTTGTCTATGCATTAAACGGATTTGATCCGATCAAGGACATCCCGAACGGCGTATACCTGACCGGCTTCTTCTCCAACTATCCGACCCAGCAGGTTATAGATGAGATATTCTCTTTCCTGAATGAGAAAAAACTGATTCCGGTCAGCGGAAAAACATTTGATTTTGAGGATATAAGGGAAGCGTTGACTGCCCAGGACAAAGGAACCGTCAATGGAAAAATTGTTGTAAAAGTATGAGGTGACACCATGGGAGCAGAACAGAAAACACATTTCCAGATCGATAAGTCCAAATGCATCAAATGTGGCAAGTGCATCAATACCTGCTCCGGCATGGTGATCGAATTTGGTCCGGATGGCTATCCGCAGATGAAAGAGTTTGAGCGGTTCGGCTGGCGGGGATGCTGGAAATGCCAGCATTGCCTGGCAGTGTGTCCGCAGGGTGCGATTTCCATCTTCGGAAAGAAACCGGAGGATTCTCTGCCGCCTGCTCCGAAAGAAATGGGTGAATATATGGAGCGGCTGATTGTAAACAGAAGATCCTGCCGCAGATTCCTGGATCAGAATGTGGATCCGAATGTGATAACCAGCATTCTTTCCGCAATAG
>JAFWOB010000241.1 GCA_017510065.1 Parasporobacterium sp. | reverse complement strand
ATATGGAAATTCTGGAAGAAATCGTCCAGACTGACGAGAAGCAGCGCTATTCCTTCAACGAGGATCATACCCTGATCCGGGCTAACCAGGGACATTCCATACCGGTAGATGTGGAGTTGGAGGAAAAAACTCCGCCGGATATCCTTTGGCATGGGACAGGTGAAAAATACGTTGCTTCGATTGATGCACAGGGACTGATTCCGAAGAGTCGGCTCTACGTGCATCTTTCTTCAGATAGGGAAACAGCAAAGAAAGTGGGCAGCCGGCACGGCAGACCGGTCATTTATGAAATTGACTGCCGGCAGATGGCAGCGGATGGATATCGGTTCTTCGAATCGGCCAATCATGTCTGGCTGACAAAGGAAGTGCCGGTCAGGTATTTGCGGAAGCTATAGAGGAGTCGCTATGGAGAAGGTTATATGGCTTGTGATTACAATACCGTGCAGTCTTCTGTTTACCGGTATCGGGATCTATGCCTGGCGGCGCACGAAACCCATGTGGTTCTGGTCGGGATCCTCGGTCAGGGAAGATGAAATCACCAATGTGAAGGCTTATAACCGGGAAAATGGAATCATGTGGATCTGCTATTCCGCTGTTTTCTGGATCAGTACGATTATGGGTATAGGGAGTGTTTCAACAGCCGGGATTGTTCTTGCGGTGGGATGCCTGGGTGGTCTTCCGCTCCTTGTTATAGCCTACAACAGGATTTACAGGAAATATAAGCGATGAGAGTATTAATTTTAAACGGAAGCCCCAGACCAAAGGGGAATACAAAGCAGATGATTACTGCGTTCTGCGAAGGCCTGGAAGCAGCCGGCCACGAGTGGGATGTCTATGATGTCTGCAAAATGAACATTCATGGATGCCTTGCCTGCGAATATTGCCATACCAAAGGCAATGGGCAGTGCATTCAGAAGGATGACATGCAAAACATCTATCAGCAGCTGCAGGAAGCGGAAATGCTGGTGATCGCTTCGCCGATCTACTACCATGGCCTGTCAGGCCAGTTGAAATGCACGATCGATCGGTTCTATGCAGCGGCCTATCCGAATAAACCGCCGAAGCTGAAGAAGGTGGCAATGTTCTTAAGCTCCGGAGATCCGGATATGTATGACGGTGCCCTGTTTTCTTATCAGGGCGACTTCCTGGATTATCTACAGCTGGAAGGTATGGGAGTCTTTACCACGAATGGTTATGATCCGGGTGTGCCTGAAGCGAAGCTGGAAGAACTGAGGGTGTTTGGAACGTCCCTGAAGTAAAGGAGCAGAAAAATGCAGCATGAGTGCAAAATAACAGTGATCGATAAGAAATGCTTTACTGATTATCAGGAGCAATATCTGGCGGATCCCAAGTCCGGTCCATGTCCGTTTTTCAATGTGGGAGACGAGTTTGTTCTGAAGCGTACTCCACAGCAGGATGACTTTTACCATCTGATGGATGGTAAATTCTGCGGTGAAGCGTGGGATGCGGTCAGCCGGTATGTGTACACCGCTCTGCAGGGCGGCTCCATTATGAAAGGCTGGACCAACGATGACCGCATCATGATCGCCTGCTGTAATGATGGCACACGGCCGGTCATTTTCAAGATCGAACGGATCGATATTCCGGAAAATGATGAGGAACGGGAATGGCTGGCGAAGCAGAATTTCAGAAATACAGCCGAGGACGCGTATACAGGATGAGCTGCAGAGCGGGATTTGAGGAGGAGATTTGATGGTACGCTGGTTCAAGTTATTGGGGAATCAATATCTCGGTTTTTGGGTACTGGGGCTTGTTCTATTTGCTATTCAGGAAATCCCCTATATGCTGATGCCTCTTTTCCATCTGGAGACAAATCCGATTATGAATATGACGGAGACTTCGACTGCGCTGGATATCTGCGAGAAATTTCTCGGATCGTTGTGTATTGCCCTTATGGTCTTTGTCATTCATAAGAACGCCATAGCATTCTCGGTGTCGAACGGCAGAGAAAAGCTGTTCTTCGCGTTGACTGTGGTTATCCTGCTTGCCAACTTTTTCGGCTGGGCGCTGTACTTCACAGGGCATCAGAGCACTTTTGTAATGATGCTTTTTATTGTAGCTATGCCGCCACTGTATTATGTGGCTATAGGTCTTTGGCGTCAAAATACGCCATTAGCTGTAACCGGGGCTGTATTTCTGGCAGTGCACTTCTTCCATGTACTGGGAAATCTGCACGGACTATCACTGTAAATTCGCAGTTGTTAGGGGAGCGTTGACAATGAACATCCAGATTTTTGGAACAAAGAAAAGTTCCGATACACGTAAAGCAGAGCGTTTCTTCAAGGAGCGCGGCATTAAGTTTCAATCCATCGACCTGAAGGAAAAGGGCCTCAGCAAAGGTGAGTTCAATTCGGTCATGCAGGCCGTCGGCGGTGTGGACGCGATGATTGATCCGGATTGCAAGGACAAAGATCTGCTGGCCCTGGTCACATATATCTCAGCGGATGAACGTGCGGATAAAGTGATGGAGAACCAGAGCGTCATCCGGCAGCCGATTGTCCGGACCGGCCGACAGGCTACTGTAGGGTATGTGCCGGATGTCTGGAAGATATGGCAGTAAAGGGAATCGTGCAGCACGATGGATATGAGAACGGTTGAGAAAATCGAATATGGATTAGCATCCGCTGTTCGTATTTCGCCGGATGTGATCTCGGATCTGGATGTGCCGGGGAGATTCATAGCTTTCGATACGGAAACTACGGGTTTGGATCCGGACAAGGACTGTATTGTGGAGCTGGGTGCAGTTGTCTTTGAGCACGGTGTACCGACAGAGACATTTCAGAGCTATGTAAATCCTGAAGTCAGTATTCCCGAAGAAGTATCTGCACTGAATCATATCACGAATGAGATGATGCAGGCGGCGCCGACAGAAGAAATAATCTATCCGGAATTCATGAAATTCCTTGGAACTGCAGCAAAGGGAGAGATCATGATCTGCGGGCATGTGGCCGCATTCGATCTCAGCTTCTTATGCAAAACTCTGAATCGTATCGGAATAGATGCGAACTTCCGATTTGTGGATACCAGACAGCTGGCGACACAGATCCCGGAGCTTACGCATCACAGCCTAGCTGCAGTGGCGGAGTATTTTAATGTGCCACACGAGCATACGCACCAGGCCAAAGAAGATGCGCTGACCAGCGGCCGGATCCTATGTAAAATGCTCGAAAGAAACAGAAACATATAATAAAGCAGGTGAGTGTTATGGCCGAAGAGAAACTGAAAATCTTATACCTGATGCAGATGCTGTTGGAGGAGACAGATCCGGCGCATCCGATGAATGCGACCCAGCTCTGCGAGAGGATGCAGTCCCGCTATGAATACTCCTATAACCGGAAAACGATCTACACGGATATCAAACGCCTGCAAACGT
>JAFWOB010000240.1 GCA_017510065.1 Parasporobacterium sp. | reverse complement strand
GCAGACCAGGCTCGACAAGCTCCTGAATGAGGGAAAGAAGGACGATGTGATCACCTTTGAACAGCTGGGCATAGACCGGCTGTATGTGGATGAGAGCCATGCCTTCAAGAACCTGTTCCTTTACACGAAGATGCGGAACGTGGCAGGCCTGTCCACTTCGGAGGCGCAAAAATCCTCGGATATGTTTATGAAATGCCGGTATATGGATGAAATCACCGGCGGCAAGGGCGTGGTGTTTGCGACCGGAACGCCGGTCAGCAATTCCATGACGGAACTGTACACGGTCATGCGGTATCTCCAGTACGGAACGCTGCAGCAGAAAGGCCTGACGCACTTTGACTGCTGGGCATCCACCTTCGGGGAAACCACGACGGCTATTGAACTGGCTCCGGAGGGAACCGGCTATCGGGCGCGGACACGCTTCGCGAAGTTCTTTAACCTGCCGGAGCTTATGTCCATGTTCAAGGAAGTGGCGGATATCAAGACCAGCGACCAGCTGGACCTGCCGGTTCCGGAGGCCGACTTTGAAACCGTGGTGGTACAGCCGTCCGAAATTCAGAAAGAAATGGTGGCATCGCTGTCGGAACGTGCGGCAAAGGTACACAGTGGCAGCGTGGATCCTTCCGTGGATAACATGCTGAAAATCACCTCTGACGGCAGGAAGATCGGACTTGACCAGAGGCTGATGAACCCGTTGCTCCCGGATGATCCCGGCAGCAAGCTGAATGCTTGCGTGAACAATGTTTTTCGGATCTGGGAAGAAGGGAATGACCGGAAGCTGATGCAGCTGGTTTTCTGCGATCTGTCCACGCCGAAGAATGACGGGTCTTTCAATGTGTACGATGACATCAAAGCGAAACTTGTCAACAGGGGTATCCCTGAATCAGGGATAGCTTTTATCCACGACGCGGATACGGAGGCGAAAAAGAAAGAACTCTTTGCCAAAGTCCGCACCGGGCAGGTACGTGTGCTCCTCGGCAGTACGCAGAAGATGGGTGCCGGCACGAATGTGCAGGACCGGCTGATTGCCGTCCATCACCTGGATGTGGGCTGGCGGCCGGCGGATATGACGCAGCGCAATGGCCGTATCATCCGTCAGGGAAACCAGAACCCGGAGGTGAAGGTTTTCCAGTACGTGACAGAAGGGACATTCGATGCTTATCTGTACCAGACGTTGGAGAACAAGCAGAAATTCATCAGCCAGATCATGACCAGCAAATCACCGGTCCGTTCCTGTGACGATGTGGATGAGCAGGCACTTTCCTATGCGGAGATCAAGGCACTCTGCGCCGGCAATCCGCTGATCCGGGAGAAGATGGATCTGGACGTGGAAGTGGCAAGGCTGAAGGTTCTGAAGGCAGATCATCAGAGCCAGCAGTACCGTCTGGAGGATAAGCTGCTGAAAGTATTCCCGGCGGATATCGAACGGAACAAAGGGTATATCGCCGGATTCCAGAAGGACCTGGAAACACTGGCGGCGCACCCTCTTCCCAAAGAGGATTTTGTCGGAATGGAGGTGAAGGGCAGACGGTTCACGGATAAGGAACAGGCAGGCGAAGCGATCCTTGCTGCCTGCAAGGAGTATAAGGGCGGTGACGCCGCTATTCCGATCGGCAGTTACCGGGGCTTTGCGATGGAACTGACCTATGACAGCTTCCGGAAGGATTTTGAAATCATCCTGAAGGGCGGCATGAGTCACAGGTCCACGCTGGGCACGGATGCGCGGGGGAATATCACCCGTCTGGACAACTGCCTCGCAGCCATGCCTGACCGGCTGCAGAAGGTACAGGATACCCTGGACAATCTTTATAAGCAGCAGGCGGCGGCCAAGGAGGAAGTCGGAAAACCCTTCCCTCAGGAAGCGGAGCTCCGGGAGAAATCCGCAAGGCTGGCGGAGCTGGATGCAGCGCTCAACATGGATGAACGGGATGTGCCGGTGGAGGCTGCAGATGCTGGCGAGGTATTTGATGTGGTGGCAGTAGCTGAAACAAGGACGGCTTATGGAAAAGAAGAAAAACCTTCTGTCCTGGCGCAGCTAAAGGAAAAAGCAGAACAGGCTGCAGAATACCGCTCCTCTCCTATCCGTCCTGTGGAGGTGGCGCTATGACAGGAAAAGAAAAACGGGACGAGATTATTATTCTCCGGGTCTCCCCGGCAGACAAAGAAAGGATCCGGCTGAAGATGGATGAACTCGGCGTCCAGAATATGAGCGCCTTCATCCGAAAAATGGCATTGGACGGGTACTGCGTAAACCTTGATCTGACAGATGTGAAGGAGCTGGTTCACCTTCTCCGTCAGTGCAGCAATAACCTGAATCAGTACACGAAAAAGGCCCACCAGACCGGCAGCATTTACGAAGAAGATATCCAGGATCTGCAGGAACGATTCGAGACATTCTGGCAGATCGGTAAGAACCTTCTCGCGCGGCTATCCACCATACAGTGACCCGGCAAATGTGGGGGATCTGTAGCGGAAAACAGCAAGTTTGAGGTAGTGTCCGGCTGCCTCTTTACATAGGGATCGGCCTCTGCTGTCACCGGAGAAAGTGGCGACATCATTGCCGGTTCCTGAAGATATATTTACAATGGAACCAGAAGGAGGAAACGGCGATGAAAGTTGTACGGAAATTTTTGAAAATCATGGTGCTTCCCCTGATTTTATTGATTGGGATTCTGCATTTTATACTGGATGTCATGGCGAAGCTTTCCTGTTATGTGATCGGGCCGCTTATGCTGTTCCTTTTCGGATGCGGGGTATACACGGTCGTGAAGCATCTCTGGAATCAGACCGTGCTACTTGGTCTGATGGAAGCTGCGTGTTTTCTTGTTCTGTTCGGAGCAAGCTTCGTGATCGTTACACTGGAAAGCTGGAATCAGCATCTGGCGGCGTTCCTTCATTCCTGATAAAGAGAAAGAATAGATAATATGATGATCGGCGGTTCTGTGGACTATTCATCTGCAGGGTCGCCGGTTTTCTTATGGGAAAGGCGGTGAAACCATGGCGGCAACCAGGCTGATTGCGATGCATATCAACAAAGGGAAAACACTGGCACAGTGCCTGGCTGCCCGGACAGATTATGCCCAGAACCCGGAGAAAACAGAAAAAGGAAATCTGATCACATCCTATGAATGTGATCCCATGACCTGTGATGAAGAGTTCCTGCTCTCCAAACGGCAGTACCGGCAGTACACCGGACGGGATCAGAAAAGCGATGTGATTGCCTATCAGATACGGCAGTCATTCAAACCGGGAGAAATTACAGCGGAAGAAGCAAACCGGGTCGGCTATGAACTGGCCATGGCCTTTACGAAGGGAAGGCATGCTTTTATCGTTGCCACTCATACAGACCGGGCCCATATCCACAACCATATCATTTTCAATTCCACATCCCTGGATTGCGGGAGGAAATTCCGAGATTTCCACTGCTCAAATATGGCGTTGCAGAAAATCAGTGACCGTATCTGTTTGGAGCATGGACTTTCTGTGATTGAACCGAAGCCGTACAGTGAACGGGCAAAGAGGACAGATTACCCGAAGAAGCCGAAATTCCGCGATGGAATCTGCCTGGAGATCGACAGAATTCTTTCCGGCAGGCCAAAGGACTTCGAAGATTTCCTACGGCAGTTGGAAGACGCCGGTTATGAGATCAAGCGGGGAAAACAGATATCTGTAAAGGGATGTGGGCAGCAGCGGTTCATCCGTTTCCGCTCTCTCGGAGAGGGATATACGGAAGCAGATATCCGTGACAGAATCGCCGGGAAGATGATTGGCGGGAAGCGTCGCAGCAGCCAGAATCATGAGAAGCCTCGCTTCAATCTGCTGATTGACATTCAGCAGCGGATGCAGCAGGGAAAAGGTGCCGGCTACGAGCGTTGGGCGAAGGTTTATAACCTGAAACAGATGTCTGAAACCTTCCTCT
>JAFWOB010000049.1 GCA_017510065.1 Parasporobacterium sp. | reverse complement strand
GCAGCGTTATGAGGCGGAGGAGAAACCGCCCCTTACACAATAGTTTTCTCCGACGCCGAACGCTTTTAGCTGCTTCGGAGAGCGCCAGAGGCGGTGGATGAAGGAATCCTTACGGATTCCTCTGATGCCTCAAAGCCGGCGGGCTCCCCCGACGCAAGGTCGGGGGCAGAATCGCAAATTCAATAGAAGGAGTGGCCCATGACGGACGGAATGCGTCATCTGCCATACGGTCAGGCCGTGAATAGTAAACTCTCAGGGGCACTTACTCCGGTCAGCAGCCCCGGGGCGCGGCAGCAGGATTCCTTCATACTCAGCCAGTATTCTTTCGCTTTCTCTTTGGAGCCTCTGCTCCATCTCGCGAAATGCTGCGACTGCTTGCCTGCCATCCGCAGTAAGGGAGGAACTGCCTCCGTTCTTTCCGCCGTTCATCTTGGTGATCAGGCGGCAGTTCATTTCCTTCTCCGCCCGGTTCAGGATCTTCCACGCCTTCGTATAGGACATATTCATCTGTTTGGCGGCAGCCTGTATGGAACCGCTGTCGTCTATCTTTTCCAACAGTTCGCAGATCCCGGGACCGAAATAGCGTTCTGATCCGATCAGCACGAGTTTTACACTTACACGGGCCTTTCCCAAAGCATGATTCACCGGATCCTGCATGATACACCTCCTCTCAGGCATTTATTCGCATTTCGTTATGTTTTCCAAAAAACATCCCCTCCCATTCTACTCTTCTTCACGGGAATATACCAGTTAAACTTATGGCACACGCATAAATCGGAGCATTCCTGCTCCGATTTGCGTTCATAAAATAAAATCCATAAGACTTTTACAGTTATAAGATGTAACCGGAAAATGCGTCCGCCGGTTATCAGAGCGGCAGTTCTACGAATGGGAACCGGGCCTCCGTCACGTTCAGAACATCGTATTCAATGTTGTTCTTCCGAAACTGGCGGACAAACATGGAGAAATAATCCTCTTCGTGAAACATCTGTACAAAGTTCAGGAAAAAGTATCCTCCGATCGCACTCAGCTCGATCGTCAGCGGAGTGTAGGCAGAAGGCAGCGCGGTTGACGGCATTACATTGTTTTCCAGAATAAACTGTTCCGCATCCCCAAGGTTTGCCTTGCCTACATAACTGACTGTAGCGGTTACGCAGCGGGAGAACTCCTCCATGCGGGCAGCACAGTAAGCCTTCCGTTCAGAGGAACTGTCCATGGTTTTCAACTGTGCCATTAACGACTGATAATCCCGGATATCATCGAGAACGATGTCATCGTCGGACTGCAATGTCACCATTCCCCTGAAACAGGTGGCCTGGACATGGAATGGAAGTTTTCTCATCCTCTCAGTAAACGGCAGCCGCACATCTCCGACGAGACTCTGGTGGGCCATTGGAGCGCGAAGAGCCCTGCGCTGATTGACGCACATGGCGATCACAACCGGAAGCGGTGCATCCGGGTGCAGTGCTTTGATCGTTCGCGCAAGCAGCAATGACACGATGGTTGCAGGACTGCCGTCATTGGAAATATTAAATTCCATAAACGCGCGCTCCGGGATCCGCATGTTGAGGACGATTCCTTCCGCAGTCACATTGGCAATACCTGCATCCGCCAGCTGAAAGGCAGGGAAATCCCATTTTTTAATAAGCCCTCTTTTCCTTTGATCGACAGGCTTTACTGCAGGATCGTCCCATTCTGCCTGAGAAACCACATCGTCGCTGAGACGGATATCAGCATGAGACAATTTCACCTCGTAAAAATCGCTGCAGTAATAATACAACAGCGTCTTGAGCAGAGGAGCGATACCGCCGCCATCCGTCAGACCGTGGTATGCGTCTATGTGCAGCCTGTTTTTCCAATAGCAGAAGCAAAGCAGGTGACCGGATGTCTGTTCGCTCCCAAGTACTGTCTGATGATTCGTATGGATCACCGGGACAGGGGAAGGATTGTCCTCAAAGACAGGGACGTCTCCTTCCATTACCAGGCGGACACGAAAATACGGATAACGCTCCATGGTTCTGTCCACCGCTTTACGGAGTATTTGACCATCCACAAGATCCCCCAGTTTGATCGTCTGGCGAAATGTGTTCGGCTTTGCTGCCGTTGTCTCATATATGGTTCGCAGTTCTGAATACAATTCTCTGCGCATAAATCATCCCTCTCCCAAACGCGTTTTTCGCTTGAACCGACATACCGGAACGCTCCGCGTCCTTCGCCGGTTGCAGTTATACAATATTCGTCGGTTACAATTATACAGTATTCGTCGGTTACAGTTATACAGTATTCGTCGGTAACAGTTATACAATAAGTTTAGCCAGTATAACACAAAGTCTGATTTTCTTCCATCCCTGAGAAGGCAGTTCTCCCTCCGTTAACTCCCGTCCTGTGAAAAATCCATGACGTTTTTCACCGATACTGGAAATAATCATTGTTTCAATGTATAATAAGGCTCGTATCACGATGTCACGGAGACCTCATTGAAAGGCCGGAATCAATGTATCAAAGCACCAGAAAAGGATGGTTAAAATGATGAAAAAGAGAATTTGTACGCTTTTAGTACTTTTAGGTTTGGGCGTATTCTCCGCCGCCACGATTGCGTGTGCAGATGGCGCGGGAACCGAAGTTAAGGCTGAGACCGAATCAGCAGCAGAAACAGGTACGGCATCCGAAGCGGCGGCAGAAACCGGCACGGCATCCGAGGCGGCAGCAGCTGATGCGCAGAGCGAAGCAGGAGCTGCTGAAGAAAATGCATCAGAAGCCGAAGGATCAGCTGTCATTGACCTGAAAGGTCTCGGTTACAGTATAAAAAATCCGGATCTTTGGGACGGATTGGAAGGAACCTTATTCTTCTATCCGGCATCTTCGTCATCCCTGCTCGACGATCCTGAAGTTTTCTTATCCACTATATACTATATTCCGGTGACCGACGAAGATGTGGACAGTGAAGAGGATGCTGAAGCTTCCATGGATTTGATGACAGTACCGGGCGTCCTTTTCTCGATCCGGGGAGACCGGGATCAGATGCTGGAAGCGTTGAATGACCTGGGATTTGCGGATGATTTAACTGAAGATGAAAT
>JAFWOB010000239.1 GCA_017510065.1 Parasporobacterium sp. | reverse complement strand
TCTCGCCATCACGGCATCGGACCTTTCCGACCAGCTTTTGAAGGATTTCCTGGACATGGATTCGAGTGAAGTCATCACGATGCACATCCAGTCCGTCGACCAGACGGAGGCCATCAAGACCATCAAGCATACGATCACGGAGCTTGACCGGTCCAAGATCGAGGAACAGAAAAAGGCTGTCCGGTCCGGTTACGATATGGACATCATCCCGAGTGACCTGGCCACTTACGGCAAGGATGCGAAGTCGCTCCTCAAGGAGCTGCAGAGCCAGAACGAGCGCATGTTCCTCATCACCATGCTCATCATGAATACCGGCAAGACCCAGCAGGAGCTGGAGACGAACGTCTTCCAAGCAAGTTCCATCGCCCAGAAGCATAACTGCATGCTGCGGCGCCTGGATTTCCAGCAGGAAAATGCCCTCATGAGCTGCCTGCCCCTTGCCCATAACCTCATTGATATCCGCCGCGCTCTCACTACTTCGAGCACGGCGATTTTTGTACCCTTTACCACCCAGGAACTGTTCCAGTCCGGAAGGGAATCCCTGTATTACGGCCTGAACGCTCTTTCCAACAACCTCATCATGGTGGACCGGAAGGCATTGAAGAACCCGAACGGCCTGATCCTCGGAACGCCCGGTTCCGGTAAGTCCTTCAGTGCCAAGCGCGAGATCACCAATGCTTTTCTGGTGACGGATGACGACGTGATCATCTGTGATCCGGAAGCGGAGTACTCCGCCCTGGTGGAGAAGCTGAAAGGCCAGGTCATCCACATTTCCCCGGCATCCACCCAGTACGTGAATCCTATGGATGTAAATGCAAACTACAGTGAAGAAGATAACCCGCTTGCCCTCAAAGCCGACTTCATCCTGTCCCTCTGCGAGCTGGTAGTCGGCGGCAAGGAAGGCCTGCAGCCGGTGGAAAAGACGGTCATTGACCGCTGTGTCCATCAGATCTACCAGAAGTATTTCGAGGATCCGGTGCCGGAGAACATGCCTCTCCTGGAGGACCTTTACAACGCACTCCTTCAGCAGGAGGAGAAGGAAGCCCATCATGTGGCAACGGCGCTGGAGATCTATGTGAAGGGATCCCTGAACCTCTTCAACCACCGCACCAACGTCGATATCCAGAACCGCCTGGTCTGCTACGACATCAAGGAGCTCGGCAAACAGCTGAAGAAGCTCGGTATGCTGATCGTCCAGGACCAGGTCTGGGGCCGTGTTACGGAGAACCGCTCGGCCGGTAAGTCCACCCGCTACTATATGGACGAGTTCCACCTCCTTCTGAAGGAGGAACAGACCGCCGCCTACAGCGTCGAGATCTGGAAGCGGTTCCGTAAGTGGGGCGGTATTCCGACGGGCATCACCCAGAACGTGAAGGATCTGCTGTCATCGCGCGAGGTGGAGAACATTTTCGAGAACTCCGACTTTGTATATATGCTCAACCAGGCTGCCGGCGATCGGGCGATTCTTGCAAAGCAGCTGGATATTTCCACTCATCAGCTGTCCTATGTGACGCATTCCGGCGAAGGCGAGGGGCTGCTGTTCTATGGCAACGTGATTCTTCCGTTCGTGGATCATTTCCCGACGGATCTGGAGCTCTATAAGGCCATGACTACAAAGCTGTCCGAGGTCCAGGCTGCACAGGCGGGTGCTTAAGCAGGAGGTGGCAATGCAGACAAAAACGACAAAGCTGCGCTTCTCACCGGATGATCTTGCAGATGCAAAGGTCAGAAGGGCGGCTGAGAAGGCGGAAAAGGCAGTGGAAAAGGCAGATGCGGCGAAAGCCCGTCTGCCGAGTAAAAAGCTGAGGACAAAAACAACGACAGCGCAGGCGCAGGGAGAAAAGCTGCGGTTTGGAAAGAAAGAAATCGTAGTAGAGGAGACCGTGAAAAAGCCCGCGGCTATAGGAAAGAAGGCAGCGGCAAAGGGTGCTGCGGCATCGGTATCAGGAGCAGTCCATAAGCAGGCATCAGAATATCAGGATGACAACGTGGGCGTGCAGGCTGTCAATGAGACAACAGGTGCTGCGGAGGCGGCGGTGCAGACCGGGGATACACTCCGGTACAGTCATAAGCTGAAAAACTACCATCATGCTGAAAAGCTGGAGGCGAGAGCGGACAAGGCCAATGTCGAAGCACTGTTCCAGAAGGAGGCGTCAAAGAATCCCGGCGTAGC
>JAFWOB010000238.1 GCA_017510065.1 Parasporobacterium sp. | reverse complement strand
TGTATAAACTGCGCGAAAGAGGCCTGGGCAAGGGGCCTGCCGAACCGCATGGTGCTCGCCTGCCTGCTTCATGATGCCAGCGAATGCTATATGTCGGATATTCCCAGGCCTTTCAAGAAGGACCTTCCGGAATACCGAAAGAAGGAAGACCAGCTGTTGGAACTGATTTACCAGAAATATCTGGGATCCGCCCTGACGGATGCGGAACAGCTGCAGCTGAAGGATATTGATGACGCGATGCTCTGGTACGATCTGGAGAATCTTCTGGATGAAACGCAGTTTGGAGAGATCCCAGAGGTGCATATTGACCTGGAATATACCGTAAGATCATTCCAGGATGTTGAGAAGGAATATCTGGAGCTGTTTTATCTGTACTCCGGGGAAGAGATGCCGAAGCCTGTTTACCTGGAAGATATTGCGGCGGCATTTGAATCCTGTATGGACGAATGGTCTCAGTTTCTGAACACAAAAACCGGGGAGATTGTATCCGTCCCGGATGACCCGGGATTAACAGGGCTTGACGAGGATGAAGAACTCTGGGAAGAGATAGAAGAAGCGGATTATTTCATTCGCCTGCCGAGTCAGTATGAGCTGCATGAAAAACGTATCATGGAAGACTTTACAGATACCTGTACCCGAGGAAATGTGGCAAACCGCCTGTGGCGGGCGCTAAACAGCAGACATCCTTACCGCGCATTCAAGGACGCGATCAATGATACCGGTATAGCAGACAAGTATTATGATTTCAGGTCTCTTACATTCCGTAGGATGGCGGAAGAATGGTGCCGCGATCATAAGGTTCGATATTTCGTGAGAGAATGAGCAGCTGCTATGAGCACCCGAATATAGTAATCACCATTTGACGGAGGGAAGGAGTACAGGGCAATGGTACAGACCGTGATTGGGATCAATTCCGCGATGATGCAGATGCCGGATAAGAAGAGGAAGCAGATGGATTATAAAAAGGAACTGCAGGAGATTATAGATGAGGAACGGGAGATCCGATAGAAATAAGAATACAAGCAAGTTCATTTCTCTGATCCTGCGCCATAAGCCTGAAACGATCGGGATTACCCTGGATGAGCATGGCTGGGCTGATGTCCGGGAACTGATTGGCGGCATCAATCAATCTGAAGGCCATACACTGGACATGGAAATGCTCGAAGAAATTGTCCGGACTGACGAGAAGCAGCGCTACTCCTTCAATGAGGATCATACCCTGATCCGGGCCAACCAGGGACATTCCATACCGGTAGATGTGGAACTGGAGGAGAAAACTCCGCCGGATATCCTGTGGCATGGGACAGGTGAAAAATACGTTGCTTCGATCGATGCACAGGGATTGATTCCGAAGAGTCGGCTCTATGTGCATCTTTCTTCAGATAAGGAAACAGCAAAGAAAGTGGGCAGCCGGCACGGCAGGCCGGTCATTTATGAAATTGACTGCCGGCAGATGACAGCAGATGGATATCGGTTCTTTGAATCTGCCAATCATGTCTGGCTGACAAAGGAAGTGCCGGTCAGGTATTTGAGGAAGCTATAAAGGAGTCGCTATGGAGAAGGTTATATGGCTTGTGATTACAATACCGTGCAGTCTTCTGTTTACCGGTATCGGAATCTATGCCTGGCGGCGCAGGAAACCCATGTGGTTCTGGTCAGGATCCTCGGTCAGGGAAGAAGAAATCACCAATGTGAAGGCTTATAACCGGGAAAATGGAATCATGTGGATCTGCTATTCCGCTGTTTTCTGGATCAGTACGATTATGGGTATCCGGAGTGTTTCGACAGCCGGGATTGTTCTTGCGGTGGGATGCCTGGGTGGTCTTCCGCTCCTTGTTATAGCCTACAACAGGATTTACAGGAAATATAAGCGATGAGAGTAT
>JAFWOB010000237.1 GCA_017510065.1 Parasporobacterium sp. | reverse complement strand
TCCGGAAGATGTCCTGGAAGAACTGATGCCATGGTCAGGATCACTTCCCCCAGAGTGCAGAAAACAAAACCAGAAAAGCTGATCGATGCCGCCCTGATGGGCGGCACCTTAAATGCGCGGGCGAGTTATTTACCTGAAACGCTTTTGCGATTCTGTAAGGAAACTCAAAAAGACTGCCGAAGCAGTCTTTTTAAGTTGCTAGTTTAAAATGAAAACCTAATCAAAGAGATTCACGGTCTCATATCCATAGCTAGTACAAATATTCATTTTTCGACATCTCCGATACTATATGAGATACCGTGAGGTTTTTAGCATTTAAGCCTGTAGTCTATTGCCTCAGTCATGCATCAGGAGCATCAGAGGGCTTTATTTTTCGTCGTCATCCTTTTTGGTTCTGCGCTTCAGAGCAACTCCCAGAAGTACAAGGCCTGCTACAAGGATCAGAGCGTACGGTGCAAATCTCATGACAACGCCGGTCGGAGAGATAAGGCTCAAAGCGTTGATAACCTGAATGGCAACGTTATTGTCTGCAGTCGGAGCAGAGCTCTGTGCGTAAATGGTTGTTGCATTCGGTGCCATGGTTGCGATCTTTCCGTCATTAGATTTGGCAGAAGTACCACCGGTCCAGACGATATCAGAACCTGTTTCCGATCCAATCTTTTCGGTTCCGGTTGTAGAATAGGTCGTACCAGCAACATCATTGGTTTCAGTTACAGTAACCTTGGTTCCGTTCGGAATACCGATGTACTTGATAGTTCCCTCGTTCGCAATCAAAGGCGTGCCATCCTTATTAGTTGTTCCCACAGCATCAGCACCACCAACTTTGTACAGAGTATCAGCAACAACAGTCGTACCATTTACTGTAGTAGTTTCAGTCTGAGCACCCTTTGTAACAGAAACTGTACCAGTTTCCTCAACGATGAACTGGAAGGTTCCGGTTGCATCACCAGCTGTCCAAGTTGCATCGAACGGGAACTTGTGGTTGTTCATCGTAGCATCGCCAGTAAGGGTCTTTCCAATTGTCAGGTTATAGGTGCGGTATTCATCAGCTTCAGAAGAATTAGAATCGACAAATCCGTTGGTCTTTGTAGTACTTGGATCAATATCACTTGTTCCATTCTCAACACAGACATAACCGTAAATTCTCCACTGTGCTGCAGTAGTACCATCAGTATAACTGTCACTTCTCATGACATATACATCCAAATAACGGACATTTGCGGTTTCACCATTTCCATCCAGCACACCTGAAGTAATGTAGTTTTCAGCTGTTTCTGTAATCTTATATCGATATACTCCCGGCTGACTGAACACAACTGAAGAAAAATCAATAGTCAGATTCTTATAGTTTGCTGTACCGTTAGCAGAAGCATCCAGGATATCAGCATTCGTCCAAACGATTTTTGGAATTCCAGTTCCAGATCCCGCGCCGGTTGCCACAAGGCCAGTGGTCACACCACTGAGAGCTTTGGTTGTAACAGCAAGACCTGAATAATGGTCCGGCTCTGTATTGTTTGCGGGAGAAGTGGAGTCGGTAATGTTCACCAGCTCTTCTTCAGTTGCACCTGCAATTGCATAATTGTATGTAATCGCAGGACCATAAACCAATGCTTCATCCGGGTTGTAAACAGTGATCTCCTTTTTAATGTTGACAACCTTGTCGTTCAAATTCGGCGTATCAGCGACCGTGTAACCACCAACTTCGCCATTACTAAGGTCAACTGCCGCAAATGCGATTGTGCTCATTCCAAGTACCATTACGAGCGCCAGGATGATTGCTCCAACTCTTTTTAATGTCTTCATTTTGTTACTCCTTTCAAACTAGCATTAAGGAAATATCAAACTTTTTGGAATTTTGATATTACCAGTTATTTGTATACAATGTCAAGAAAATGCCAATCATTTTTCTTGTTTTGCAACCACTTGTTTCAGATCCGAGAATCAGCTTTATCTTTTTTATTGTCCCCTGACCCGACTTTGGTCTTTGGTTAATTATACTGTCTGCCTCTGCCTTGGATTCAATTTGTGTCTTACGCCTGTATAATACAGGACATTTCATCAACAAAAAATCAAGAAACTATTATTATTTTATTTATTGTTCCTCGTCCCTTCTTTTCCTTCTCCAGTGTATTCCAAATGCTGCACCAAGACTCAGGATCAATCCCAAACCAAGCATCACCAGATATGGTGTAAACCGAAGGTTGAGGCCTGTCGGGGAAGGGATCATCCTTTTGTTAACGATTGTCATTGTGTAATCCACGGAGCCGCTGTATTCATCCGTAGTCTCAGTTAATGTAACTTCCGGATGGCTCTCTATCGTAATCACGCCTGTATCGCTAATAGTAAATTCAATGTAATCGCTCAATTGATAGAAGCCTGAAGGTGTAGCCTTCTCCCTCAACTGATATTTGCCGGGTTTAAGATCTTCATTGATGCCGGGAATAACACCATTTTCATCGGTTACGAGGTCCTCAAAGCCACTCTCGGGTCTTACATCAAAGCCACTTGTGCCATCTACAGTTTTCCACTTATGAAGCTCGAAATGCACACCTTGGAGCGGAGAAGTCGTGGTATAGTCCATGTTCTCGCCCTCCTTCACAGCTGTCAGTGTGAAGGGACGGTTCTTGATGGTCAGAGTGGCCATCGTCGTACCCTCAGCTTGCTTCAAGTCATAGTAATCTGTATCGCCGGCTGTGACTGTCACTCCGTTGTTCGGATTCATTGTAAAACACACTGCTGTTTGCATACCCTGCCACTTCTCCGGTGTCTTCGTTTCTGTCAGGGTATACTCCACATCATCCCTCAGGTAGGCAACCGTAATCAGGCCGTCATCATCGGAGGTGAAAGTACCGATCATAGTTCCGCTTACAGTTTCTTTCAATTCAAACTCTGCACCGGCAAGTGGTTCCGTAACGTTCCATTTCGTCTTTTTTAAGACGATGCCCGCACGATAGTTCGTAACATCATTGATGCGGAGGTGAGCATACTTGGCAATGCTCTCTTCATATAACACAGTATAGGTGTAGTAAGTATCTTCGCCATCGCCTATCAGACGGCCCTTAAGCTGGAGTTCGCCATTATTTTCAATTTTACCGATTGTCAATGCACCTTCATTTTCAACAACATGGTCGGCATTAACAACGGGCGTTGCTCCTGTAATTTGCACCTCGTAGATGTGATAATCTGCGATTTTATCTGCCCCGATGACAGTTTCATCGACGGGCAGATTCGGATAATACCAGTACAGTGTCTCCAAACCCATAGGCATCTCACGGAGAGACCCTGGAACAAATATCTCTGTTGTCCCAACCTTGGCATAGATTGCAAAATATGTATTGTCACGCGATTCCATGTAATCTGCATCTGTCCAAATCTTGTTGACACGCAAACCAAAGCCGCGAATATTGCGAATGTCAATTTCCGAATCACGTTCAGGGTTTACTGTACCGCGTATTCCGGAGCCATCTTGAATACCATCCCCATAATATCCTACTCGGGAGTATCCGTCCGGGATCTCTTTTGTGCGTTCTTCCACACGATATTGCGTTCCAGGAAGCAAATAGGGAATTTCTACAGTATATCCTGCAGGTATAAATGAAATCTTTCCGTAAATCGAGGTGTGGAAAGTAGCCGCTGTCTTTTCTTCGTCAGTCAGGCTGGAGAAACTGGTTTTTCCGGATCCAATAGTGACGAAAGACGTTCCATTCCATATGCAGTACTCACCAGCAGTATTCTTCACACGATATTGCTGCATTTTGGCGGGGGAATTATTCAACTCAACAACGGAAGCAAATTCTGTAGCCAAATACAGGCGGAAATCGAATGTAGTTTCATCCCGAAGTTCCTCATCCTCACTATCTTTGGTAAGTTCTGTCACACCGTCTTCCATATACAGCGTTTTTGTGACGTTCAGGGACTGAAGCTTTCTGACCTCGTTATCATATTTTACAGTTGGACGATTGGCAGCGGTATCGTGGCCAATGCCATAATCCTTTCTATTTTGAACTCCTGTTTCAATGCCATCAATAGAAACATTGTTCATTCTGACAGCACTATACACGTTTGTACTTACCGCGCATTCCACGATTCTGTAGTCAACTGCTTCCTCCGGCAGACTGATCACAGCGGTCTGGCCCGGTTTCAACATAAAGACATTAAGATAGGTTTTATTTGAATTAACGGTCAGGCTTTCATGGAATGTCACATTGGTTGTCGTATTCTTATACTTCGCCAAACTGTTATCAACCAACTGATTTTCTGTCAGGTCTATGTATTCTTCACCACTCTTGGCAATGATATACTTTATGCCATCAACAATACGAACTTCAACGTCATATGTTTTTTCTGTCTCACCAGCGGTTGCGGTGATCGTCGTTTCACCATCAGCCCATGCTGTAGCTATACCGTTTGAATCAACTGTTGCGATGTTAGTATTTGTTGAAGACCATTCATATGTTCCACCATCGCTCAAGTTTACAATATTAATCGGGGCAACCCGATAATAAATCTGATAGGGAAATTCCGCAAAAATGGAATCTGTCAGATCAGTTTCAGACTGATCCTGCATAGAGATGGTCTTACTCAACTCCACTGCACCAGGCTTGACAGATGCCAGGTTAAAGCGCATATGAAGATTCGATGCACCGGCACCACGCTCCATATAGAAAATCTTCATGGTGTGCTTGGTATTGTCTTTGAAAACCCAATTATTACCTTTCTGCGTAAACAGTTTGTTGACATATGCTAATGCCTGATCATGTGTATTACCGCGCCCCTCATAATTTCTTATGAAAACATCCCGCAATGTCGTGTGAGTCCCATTAACATTTACCTCACCGGTAGCAAAATTGACACTTCCTGGCACGGCACTATGCTTACCACCAAGATCAATTACGAGCTCACCGTCCACATAAAGCCAGAAATCGTCATCACCGGTGAATTCGTAGATGATATCATGACCCCAGTTGTCCAGACCACTCGGTGTCTGTGTGAAGGATGCTTCCAGCTCCATGGCGAATTGGTAATCCGGATGATCAATCAGATAAAGATTCTCATATTTCCGAGGGTCAGTTTCCGGAAACTCAATGTGGTTATTAGCACCAGTGACAGTGTAAATGTTTTTCGGGTTGAGCGTTGAGAAAAGACCAGCCTCAATATTGTTGTACGGGAAGAACTGACCATGTTTTAGTGTCTCCCTGCTACTAGCGTCATGAGTGCCAAGTTCCTTATATACTGTGAAAGTATTGCCAATATTTCCATTTTCATCCACCAGGGTTGCATAGTTCTGCGAGCTGTCATACTCATAGTAACCTGTTCCGCTATAAGTACTTGCGATGAAGAGATGGTTTACAGTCGTCTCGCCTGCATACAATTCTGCCAAAGAGCGGTTGTTGTTCTTCCTAGCAGTTGGGTATCCATTTACCAGATTCGTCGAAAGCAGATTCTGCTGTAAAGCAGTACCCATACCGCCGGCAGTGCTTCCGAGGAAGCTATCCATTTGGTTCATCGAATCAAGATTTACCATTTTCATGGTGATACCGTACTGTTCGTGATCAACCGTCGGTACTGTCGTTAACTCATCATCAATCGGAAGATCCTGTACAATGGCAAAATAGAAGTCCTCCCTCTCTGAGAACGGGCAGGAAATGATCTTCCCTTCATCTTCAGTCAGGAATACTTTCAGACCTGCGTAACTATAACTACCATCGTCCCATGCTACGATTGGACTATAGTAATAACCTTCCTGCCGACCACTCATATTGATGCCGATGGTGTCATTCTGCAGAATCTGGTCACCGGTAGTCTGTGGTGCAATGAATTTTTGTGAATATTGGTTATAGAGTTCATAATAACCGTTCGGTTCTCCTGTATCTTCCTCATAATATTCCACAAAATTCCACAGCATACTGTTCAGCTGTTCTCCAACCCACTCGATGGAGTCGCCGCTCTCATAGACCTGGACAAGGCTGCCGTCAGAGTCCACAGCATAGAAATCATAACACTTATCAGTGTCGTTCCAGACACGAGTATAAAGGATAATTTTAGAGCCGTTCTTCACTTTTGTCGTATCGGAAATACTAACCTTGCTGGCACTGTATACGCGGAAATAGTCCGCAGTAAGTTCTGACAAGTCTACGAGATACAACCATTCACTGCCAACTGTTCCACCTACTGAGAAGCCCTGTGCTACTTTACCACTATAGGTCAGGGTATTGTTTCCGGATTTCAGGCAGATCTGTCCAGTGTGTGTCCCGGTTCCTGGTATAACCTGGATCATGCTGGCTTCTTCTTCGTCTTGTACCAAAGAGAGACCGCTTTCATTAATACACAGATAATATAAATTAGCTCCTGCCGATGTTTTGATAAGATACTTGTCTCCTGTTTTCCACTCAAATGTCCACAAAGAGATATCACTGTCATTGGAAACAAACAATTGGCTGGTATAACCGGCCGTGTTCATAACAACCAGAGATTTTGCTTCCAAGGCGCCTGGATTTACTGTGTTATCCTGTTCATCTTTAACAGAGCTTGCCATCATGGCACGACCTGTAGCAGCATTATTCCAATTCATAAGGCCATAGGTCTTGCCATCCAGGTCATAAGGATCCGATGAAATAGTATCCTGGTACCAGAACTGGAGTTTGCTGCCATCGTTGTTTTCATACCATGCAGCAAAACCTTTGCCGCTTGCGTTTCCCTGTTGGTTCCAATAATAACCAGTTCCTAAGACTGTCCATTTATAATCAGTAGTAGAGACTTTTTCTATCGTAAATGCACTGGCTTGGGATTTATCACTTACAAGGGAAAGGCTGTTGTCTAACTGTTTTACATATTTTTTTATATTTGATGGATCAAAACAATAAGCATAATATTTGCCATTTTCGTCTTTTTCAAAATAATACGGAGCCGCATTCGCACCTGGAGACGGCTCTGCAGGCTGCGTCTTTTTAATACCGGTACGGGAACTATTAACATTGTACATAGTATTCGTAAAGTAGAAGCCATCCGAATGTCCAACATACAATCCTGTGCTCATTTTGCTTTCAAATTCTTCAACACTATTGACTCTATGCCAACCAAGAGAGATTGCTGCCGGTCCCTGCACGATCGCATAGGCAGAAAATCCTTCCGCCTCAAATCTCACCGTGCTTCCCTCAACAGCAAACTCCGTGATCTCTTCCCGCTCACCGTCATCCGTAATGTGCCACACATGCAGTCTCCGGCCAGCCTCGATTGCCTGACCAATGGCGTCATTGGTGATTTCCACCCGGATAGGCTCACCCTCTTTTGGCTGGAATTTTTCGCCACTATTGATGATAGAAATATCGTATGCACACAGGAGCGTTTCATCAGTATCCGCCGGCTCCTCTTCTGCCTCCTGCACCTGCGGAAGTTCTTCCACAGCTGCTGCCTGCAACGCAGCCTCCAGCGGCATCATGCCTTCCAACACGATGCTCTGACCGATCTCCGGTTCAGAAACAAGCGTCATTTCCCGGAGGCCGGTATCTTTCACCAGGGCAAATCCTTCCGTCTCATTCAGGGAGACAGAGGTCTGAGCGCCGGGTTCCAGTGTGTCACTGATCATTTCCTGAAGCGCGCCGTCCCGGATACTGTATACATCGATGTGTTCCAGTTCCTCCAGCGTCAGCTCTTCATCTAGGGTCACATTGGCGCGGACAGATCCGATGATTGGCTGTAAGCCCTCCGGATCATTTATCGTATAAGCCTCCAGCAGTTCCTGGCCTTTGACCAGAACCGTTTCATCTGCCGCGGCGGCTTCCATATTCAAAGTAAGGGTTTTATCGAGACTCTGGATACAAACGTCAGCAACGTCTGTCGTCCAGGACTGAAGGCTGCGGAAAACGCCCGCGATCACAAAGGTGGAAAAGCCATCCGTTTCAAATGACACGTCGCAGGCAGCGTCCTTGGCAAAAGCCGTGCTTTCCGGGGCCAGCACTTCCGTACGGTCTTCTTCTTCATGGAAATGAACGACTTCCAGCGCCTGGATCGCTTCGGAAGCGGTGACTTCGGTTTCTTCGATATCCTGCAGTTCCACGGACACCGTAACCGGAGTTAGGGGCTGGATCTCTTCGCCTTCATATAAAATGCGGATGTCCAGGACTTTCGCGTAAAATACGCTGTCCTGCTCCCGCCAGCCGAGAATGTCGGCTGCCTGCTCCAGATAGTACGCTTCGCTGTCTTCCGACACGTCCGTGACGGACAGTTCGGCGCCGTCAGGGATTCCCGCAGTCGTATCATACGCTACGGTAACCTTGTAGGATACACCGTCGATGGTGATCTCTTTTTCCAGGAGCTGCTGTGCGATCACGACGATGGAAGATTTTCCGGCGTCGACGACCACTTCATTTTCCTCGATCTGGGCGGTTTCGGACAGCTGCGCCTCTGAGCTTTCGTCCTCCAGACCGTATATGGTTAATTCTTCATTGTTGATCCGGCTCAGTTCCGGGTCAACGATATGCACTTGTACGGTGTTTTCTTCCGGCTGCCATGGGATGCCTTCTGCCTTTCGCTGTTCATCCTCATAGATCACGATATCGTAAGCCGCCAACACCACCTGTCCTTCAATCTGAACGTCCACCGGTGTGGCTTCCACGATTCCGTCTGCGGGCATACTGCCGGTCAGATAGATATTGTCGCCGGCATAGAGGGTCAGGTCTTCGATTGGCGCAGGCGCCTCGGGATCTGCCTCAGTGGTTTCTTCTTCGACGGTTGTTGTCTCTTCGTCAGCAGTTGTGGCTTCTGCGATTGTCGTCTCTTCTTCAGCAACTGTTGCCTGCGCGGCTGTTGTCTCTTCCTCGACAAAGGCCTCGTCATACGTGGTTACGAACAGGTACAGCGGCAGCGTCTTCGTTTCAAACCAGATGTTGTCCCATTCGGTGGCAGCATTGTACTCCCACTGTCCTTCGTATACATTGTCTATATAGGTATAGGCCCAGACGGTCTTTTTCTCCTTCTGCGCCTTTGTGATCTTATCCGAACGCACCGTAATGATGACCTTGTTGTCATCAGCGGGCACATAGTCCTTGCCATACGCGTCAAAGAGCTTTACCACGTAGGCATAAAGTCCCATATCTTTATGGGTGCCCTCCTCTGAAAGCTCAATCACTTTTACGGTGGCGTAAACTCCTTCCGGCAGCATACCGGAGATCTCCACCTTGGTTTCGGCGGGCTTTTCTTCCGCCTTGATCTGACGATGGAAGAGGCGGTCCCAGCATCGTCCCACCCATTGCCACAGGGCACTGGGATGATAAATGTCATCTGTGATCTCTTTTTCCGGGGTTACTGTCAGGACCTGCCAATGAAGTTCCGGCTCAGTCTCGGCCTGGGTCTGCTCTTCGGTAGTCTGCTCCTGGGTCGTCTCCTGAACAGTGGTTTCCTGTGTAGTCGGCACTTCCGGTGCGGGTGCTTCCGTGGTTTCTTCCGCGGGAGCCTCGGCTTCAGCCGCCTCCGGAGTCGTCTCCTCCTGCGCCTCTGTCTCCGGCACTGCTTCCGGGATCTCGGCTTCTGCTGCCGGTGCGACAACCTCCTCGTCCTGCGTATCCGAACCGGTATACTCGTCCTGTGTCATTTCGGCGGCTGTCTCTTCTTCAATATATGCCGGCTCCTCCGGAACGTACACAGTTTCCTCCCAGACAGGCTCCTGCTCTACAGGCTCCCAGGTCTCTTCCTCGGTGTATTCCTCTATTTCAGGTTCCCATGCCTCTTCCGGAGCAGACCACTCTTCTTCCTCGAAATAATCATTTTCCGTTTCCGTGTAATAATCTTCTTCCGGAGCTTCGGCATAGGCTGGCAAAGAAACAATGCATGACAACAAAAGCATCTGGATAACAAGCAATATGCTGATCAGCTGCTTCAGTTTACGCACGTCTCTGCCTCCTTTCCTTCTTTCGAAAATTTGTCAATTTATTATAGCGCTGCAAAAAAACAGTTACAACACTTTTTTAATTATTTGTTATCACTTTTTTATAAAAAACCTATGAATGTTTGTTGATTTTTCTGTGAATGTTACAGGAGGGGCCTTCTTGCAGCCAAAGTGACTGTTATTTTTTAAAGAAGAAATCCTGCCGGAATCCGGCGCCGGAACAGCAAAAAAGGTACGAAGGATCTTCCCCGCAGGGCAGGATCTTTCATACCTTTTATCAGACTGGAGCTGTTCTCTGCTTATGCCAGCGTTGCCGCCATCACGGCTTTGATGGTGTGCATCCGGTTCTCCGCCTCATCAAATACGATGGACTGGGAGCTGGTGAACACACCGTCTGTCACTTCCATGCAGGTCAGGCCGTATTTTTCATGGATCTGGCGGCCGATCACGGTCTCCAGGTCATGGAATGCCGGCAGGCAGTGCATGAAGCGGCACTGAGGCCCTGCATTTTCCATCAGAGCTTCATTTACCTGGTACGGCAGCAGGTCATTAATCCTCTCCTTCCAGACTTCATCCGGCTCTCCCATGGAAACCCAGACGTCAGTGTAGATCACGTCGGCGTCTTTCGTGGCTTTCATCGGATCTGTGATGAACTCCAATGTGGCGCCGGTCTCGGCTGCAATGTCAAGGCAGGTGCTGACCAGTTCTTTGGACGGGAAATATTTTTCCGGAGCGCAGGCTACAAAATGCATGCCCATCTTGGCGCATCCCACCATCAGGGAATTGCCCATGTTGTAGCGGGCGTCGCCCATGTAGACCAGCTTCTTTCCCTTCAGTTCCCCGAAATGTTCCCGGATGGTCAGGAAATCCGCCAGGATCTGGGTGGGATGAAATTCATTGGTCAGGCCGTTCCAGACGGGAACATCGGCGTATTTTGCCAGGGTTTCCACGATCTCCTGCCCGAAGCCCCTGTACTCGATGCCGTCATACATGCGACCCAGCACCTGTGCGGTATCCGCGATGCTCTCCTTCTTGCCGATCTGCGATCCGGTCGGATCCAGATAGGTGGAATGCATGCCCAGGTCCGCTGCCGCGACTTCAAAGGAGCATCTGGTCCTGGTACTGGTCTTTTCAAAGATCAGCGCCACATTTTTCCCTTCACAGAGTTTATGCGGGATCCCCGCTTTTTTCTTCGCCTTCAGATCCGCGGCCAGGTCCAGAAGACCGGTGATCTCTTCCGGCGTCAGATCCAGCAGCTTCAAAAAATCTTTTCCCTTTAAATCCATAGCTTTCTCCTAACTTTACAATGGTTTCCGAACTGTTTTATTACCGGCAGGCGTCTTTGATCACGGCGACTGCTTTTTCCAGCACCTCCATCGGGATGTTCAGCGCCGGCAGGAGACGTACCTTGTCCTTGGCGGTCAGGCACAGAACGCCGTTCTTCATGCACTCTGCCACCACTTCCGCGGCAGGTTTAACGGTCTTGATACCGATCATCAGGCCCAGTCCCGCAACCGACTCCACGCCCGGCGCGCCTTCAAATGCGTTGAAAATATAACGGCTCTTTTCCTTTACCTCGTCAAGCAGTTTCCGGTCGATCCTGGAAACAATGCTGCAGGCAGCCGCGCAGCTGACCGGGTTGCCGCCGAAGGTGGAACCATGGTCGCCAAATCCCAGCACGTTCTGCACTTTCTCGCTCATCAGCGTTGCCCCCAGCGGAAGTCCGCCGGCCAGTCCTTTGGCAGTGGATACCACGTCCGGTACAATGCCGAAGTTCATATAGGCATAGAATTCTCCGGTGCGGCCGTTGCCGGTCTGTACCTCGTCCACGATCATGACGATATCATTTTCCTGCGTAAAATCCCGGACTGCCTGAATGTAGTCTTTGTCCAGCGGAAGGACGCCGCCTTCTCCCTGGACGCACTCGATCATCACGCCTGCGATCTTCACTTTCTGCGCAAGATCCGTCAGTTCCTTGATATTGTTGGCTTCCACATGCATGAACCCGGGGGTCAGGGGCTGAAACAGCTCATGGAAATGATCCTGCCCGGTAGCCGCCAGGGTCGTCAGAGTCCTGCCGTGGAAACTGTTTTTCAATGTCACGATAGTATAAGGAGCGCTGTCCTTTTCATCCGGGTGCTTCTCAGCCCATTTATCCGCCGCGTATTTTCTGGCAACCTTGATCGCGCATTCATTGGCTTCGGCTCCGGAATTGGAGAAAAACACCTTCTTCATGCCGGTCTTTTCGCACAGCATTTCCGCCAGTTTGGCGCAGGGCTCTGTATAATACAGGTTGGACATATGCTGGACCTTGCCGATCTGCTCCGTCACCGCCTGCTGCCACTGCTCGTCCGCAATGCCGAAGGACGTCACGCCGATGCCGCTTCCCATGTCGATGTACTCTTTTCCTTCGGGATCTTTCACCACCGACCCTTTGCCGGAGACGATCTCCACCGGAAATCTCTTATACGTTCCTGCCACATACTGCTGGTCTTTCTCGATAATGCTCATAACTGCTCCTTTTATTATGTCCGCTTGTTGTATCTTTCAGAATGATCGAAATAGAGTAATTTGCTCTTTTCGTATCACGTTTTGATCGAAATAGAATGATTTGTTTCATTTCGTATCATGTAATTGATACGAAATAAATATTTTTTCTTTCTTCGTAGCAGTCAATGATACGAAATATAGTTTTTTATTCTATTCGTATCTTATAAATGATACGAAATACTGTTTTTTTCTCTCTTCGTAGCAGCTAAAGATACGAAATAATATTTTTACTTCTCTTCGTAGCAAGCAACGATACGAAAAATACATTTTTCTTACTCTTCGTATCATTTTGGGACCTGCTGTTAAAAACTACCAATTTCTATCAGCTTATACCGGAAGATGCAAAGCTGCAGCGCCGCCGGCTTCACAAACCGCCCGGCCTTACTCACCGATCATGGTGCCGGCGCCTTCGTCTGTCAGCAGCTCCATCAGGATCGCATGGGGAACACGGCCGTCCATGATAACTACGTTTTTCACGCCGCGGCTGATCGCCTCGATGCAGCATTCCACCTTGGGGATCATGCCGCCGGCGATGATGCCCTGGGCAAACAGTTCCTTTGCTTCTTCGATGGTGACATGCGAGATCAGGGTGGTCGGATCGTCCTTGTCCCTTAAGATCCCGTCCACATCGGTCATCATGATCAGGCGTTCTGCGCCGAGAGCACCGGCCAGATAAGCCGCTGCCGTATCACCGTTGATGTTATAGACATTGCCGCTGCGATCGCAGCCGACAGTCGCCACCACCGGGATGTAGCCGCCTTCAAAGAGTCCAATCACCGGGTCAACGTTGATATTGGTGATCCGGCCTACGTATCCCAGGCGCTCGTCCTTCATTTCCGCTTCGATGAACCGGCCGTCCACGCCGGACAGGCCGATGGCGTTGCCGCCTTTCTTGAGAAGCAGGTTCACCAGGGATTTGTTGACCTTGCCGGACAGGACCATCTGGGCGATCTCCGCCGTTTCCGCGTCCGTTACCCGGAGGCCGTTCACAAACTCGGTTTTCTTGCCAAGCTTATCCATCATTTCGGAGATCTCGGGCCCGCCGCCGTGCACCAGCACGATCTTCACGCCGATCAGGTTCAGGAGCACGATGTCCTCCATGACCTGCTGCTTGAGTTCTTCATTGATCATGGCGTTGCCGCCGTATTTGACCACGACGATCTTGCCCACGTATTTTTTGATATTCGGCAGAGCCTGGACAAGTACCTGGGCCCGCTCCGCATTGGAAAATTCTGTCTGCATGATAAATTGCTCCGTATCTCTAAAAAATGAAAGCTGCCGACCGGCAAATGCATCCGCCGACCGGCTTTATTTCGTAAAACCGATAGGTTCCCTTCCCCGATCAGGTCCGGTAATCCCCGTTGATCTTCACATAATCATAAGTCAGATCACATCCCCAGGCGGTGGCGCAGGCGTCGCCCGCGTGGCAGCTCACCAGGATCTCGATCTCATTTTCCAGCAGGATCTCCTTGGCTTTCTCTTCCGAGAACGGCACGCCGGCTCCCTGCTGGCAGACTACGATCGTCCCGGCTTTGCTGCGGAACGCCACATCGATCTTTGTGATGTCAACATCCGCGCCGCTGTATCCGATGGCGCACATGACACGGCCCCAGTTGGCGTCCGCGCCGAACATGGCCGCTTTCAGGAGGCTGGAACAGATCACGCTCTTGGCTGCGATCCGGGCATTTTTCAGGTCCGCCGCGCCGTCCAGCTTGCATTCCAGCAGTTTGGTAGCGCCTTCCCCGTCTCCGGCGATCATCCGGCACAGAGCCACATTGACTGTATTCAGCGCCTGCATGAAGGCGGTGAAGTCTTCCCCTTCTTCGGTGATCACGGCATTTCCTGCAAGACCGTTGGCCATCACCACCACGGTGTCATTGGTGGAGGTGTCCCCGTCGATGCTGAGCATGTTGAAGGTGCTCTGGATGTCTCCCGACAGGGCTTTTTGCAGCATTTCCGGAGCGATCGCCACGTCGGAAGTGATAAAGACCAGCATGGTGGCCATGTTGGGGTGGATCATGCCGCTTCCCTTAGCGATGCCGCCGATGCGGCAGGTCTTGCCGCCGATCTCGCATTCCACCGCCACGATCTTGGGCACGGTGTCTGTGGTCATGATACCTTCCGTGGCATCTTTATAGCCGTCTTTGGAAAGCGCCGCTGCAAGAGATGGCATTCCTTCCGCGATCGGAGTGATATCCAGAGGCTGTCCGATCACGCCGGTGGAGGCAACCACCACATCCTCTGTCCTGATCTTCAGCTGCTGCGCTGTAAGCTGGCTCATCTTCTCTGCCACCTGAATGCCGTCTGCGTTGCAGGTATTGGCATTGCCACTGTTGCAGATGATGGCCTGGGCGATCCCGTCCGAAAGATGGCGCTTGTCCACCAGGATCGGAGCTCCCTGCACCAGGTTCGTGGTATACACCGCCGCACAGGATGCGGGAACCTCGCTCAGGATCAGGGAGAGGTCCTTCTTGTCTTTGTTCTTGCGAATGCCGCAGTGTACGCCGCCTGCCGTAAATCCTTTCGCTGCACATACGCCGCCTTCAATAAATTTCATGTTATCCTCCGTAATGCAATTTCCTGTCAAATATATCAAATGCTCTGTCTCTCAAAAGACAAGCCCTGTTGTCTCATCGATCCCCATGACCAGGTTCATGTTCTGGATCGCCGCGCCGGATGCTCCCTTGCCCAGGTTGTCAAACCGGCTGACCAGTAAGATCCTGTCGTCATTGCCCCAGACGCTGACCTGCATGTCGTCCCGTCCGGCAAATGCTGCTGCCGACAAAAATCCTTCCTCATCGGCGCCGCCGGCAAAATGCACCAGCCCGCCTTTTTCCGCTGCATAATATTCACTGTAGATCTTAGCGATCTCTTTCACTCCCGCGTAGCAGTCTTCCGCGGGCAGCTGCACCACCACTTCCATACCAGCGTAAAAATCTCCCACCACCGGGCAGAAGACCGGTTCATAGATCAGGCCGCAGATCTTCGCCATTTCCGGAAGATGCTTATGATTCTGGGAAAGGCCGTACATGCGAGGTCCCGAAAGGAGCTTTTTATGCTCCGGCGTCTGATCCTGCGCCTCATAGTCGGCGATCATTTTCTTGCCGCCGCCGGAATAACCGGTGAGGGAAAAGCAGGACACATGACTGGAAGGCTTCAGGACACCTGCCTCCGTAAGAGGCGCCGTCAGGGAAATGAATCCGCTGGCGTGACATCCGGGGTTGGCGATCTTTCTTGCTGTCCGGATCTTCTCCCGGCGGCCTCCGATCTCGGGGAAGCCATACACCCAGCCGCTTGCCGTCCGATGGGCCGTAGAGGTGTCGATGATCACAGTCTCTTCGTTTTCCACCATCCCGGCGGATTCCCTGGCCGCGTCATCCGGAAGGCACAGAAACACGATATCTGAACCATTGATCGCGTCTTTTCTGGCCTGTGCTTCCTTACGAAGTTCCTCAGGAAGTATCACCAATTCGATGTCCCGTCTTGCAGCAAGTCGTTCCCTGATGCGAAGTCCTGTCGTGCCGGCGCTTCCGTCAATAAAGATTTTTTTCATGCCTCCTCCTTTGTCTTTTCCCTGCGTCGGTTGCAGTGTTCTAATCTAAACAGACAGGAGCTGTATCGAAATACAACTCCCGGCTTCATGCTTATGCACATTTATACGTCATTTTTGCATATTTGTCAAAGATATTTGTAATCTTTATGCACTTTACACATGAAGTATGCATTTTTATCCCGGTCTTTAGGACAATGTCACCTCAGTTTCGTCCTCCGATGGCAGTTCCGGCCATCCGATGGATTTCAGCCGGTCAAAATACTGCTCGTGGACTCTGTTGTATTCTTCCCTGAAATGATTGTCATTTCCTTCATGCAGACTCGTTACATAGGTATGGGCGAGAGACGCCACTTCCGGCTTTACCCTGGCCACGACGGAAATACCGATGTTGGAGCAGATATCGGAGATCCTTTCCATGTTGGTCAGGACATCCAGGAAAGCCGTGCCGGCGTTGATCGTGCATTCTCCTGCCCGCAGCCGCGCCAGATGATTGTCATGGAGCGTATTGATCACATCGTCCATAACATCTTCCAGCGGCTCGATATGCCAGGCTGCTTCCGGATCCCTCTTTTCAAACGCGCGCCAGGTATAATCCAGGATCGTATCCAGCAGATCCTTTGCGGTTTCGATCTCCTGCAGGGCCATTTCGGAAAAACTCATCCGGCTCTCATGCAGCTGGGCCGCTACTTCCGCGATATTGACGCCGTGGTCACCCAGACGCTCAAACTCATTGACCAGCCGATTGTACTGGTTCAGGATCCGGATATGGTTTTCCTCTACAATGTTCGGCGACAGTTCCACCAGATAATTTCCCACATTGTCGGTCAGCATATCGATATCATCTTCCCGATCCAGCAGCTCATTGAATTCCGCGCGGCTGAAGTTCCGCAGATTGGCGACTGCCACGTTGATACTTCTGGTGGACAGCTGCAGCATGGTCTTCAGGACTTCATAGCAGCTGTTAAATGCGATCGCCGGCGTAGCGAAGAACACCGGGTTAAGGGCCTGGAGCTTCTCCTCATACAGGCTCTTCCTGCTCTTGTCGTCCCGGATGATCTTTTTGCCCAGTTTCTCAAATGCTCCCATAAAGGGAAGCAGGATCACTGCGCAGGCCAGATTGAAGACCGTATTGGCATTGGCGATGGAGCCGGGGGTCATGGCATTGTCCCACAGGCCGCCCAGCACACCTGTAATATGCAATATGTTGACGACCACCAGCACGAGAAGCATTTTCCCAAGGTTGAATAACACGTTGATCAGGCCGACCCGCTTTTGGTTGGCCTTGGCACCGATGTAGCAGACAATGGCCGTTGTCAGGCAGTCTCCCAGGTAGATACCTACCAGCATGATGTAAACGGTCTTGAATGGGATTACGCTGGCCATGGAGAACGCCTGCAGGATACCGACTGACGCGGAAGAACTCTGCAGGATAAAGGACACGCTGGCACCGGCCAGAAAGCCGAGCCACATCCGGTCGCCGATACTGGAAAAGATCGAATCCAGCATCCCGTTTTCCGACAGTACGCTGACAGCGCTTGTCATGTTCAGAAGACCTGAGAACAGGATTCCGAATCCGATGAAAATATTTCCTATATTATTGGATCGTTTGGATTTGCTGAACCCCATGATCAGGACAATGCCTGCGATCAGGGCCAGCGGAGCAAGAGTCGACGGTTGGAAGATCCTCAGAAATGAAGTTCCGGAGGAATCCACATCAAGGAGGCGAATGATCTGGCCGGTCACTGTGGTACCGACGTTGGCGCCTACAATGATGCCCAGGGACTGATGCAGCGAGATCACGCCTGCCGCTACCAGACCGGAAGTGATAACAATGGTTGCCGTGGATGACTGGATCACGGCCGTGATCAGAAGACCCAGGAAAAAGGCTTTGACCGGATTGTTCGTAACCTTTTCCATAGCCATCTTCAGGGTTCCGGAAGAACCTTCCTTCAGGCCATTTCCCATGAGCCGCATTCCGTAAAGGAACATGGCCAGTCCGCCGAACAAGGATATAACATCAAAAATACTCATCGTATTACACTTTCTGTATATACCGAATTTTTGCATATAAATTATAGTATACAATCTGCCTATAATCTATGAGTATTTTTATACAAAATATCCTGTTTCAGGAAGGGTTCTGTCAGTAATATGCCAACCAACCCCTCTTCCCCGTGTTTACGGAAGGCCCTTTTCTGTGTTAGTATAAATCTGCTTCCCAGAGATGTTTCATAAAGATAAGGAGCTGAATCCCCATGGCACGCATCGTATCCTCCCTTCCGAGATCCCGTTTTGAACGATACGGCGTTCTTCCCCCTTCCGATCTGGACGTCATATATATCGATCCGACAGAACAGGAATTCCTGTCCAATATAAAAGGCGCTGATGTTCTGTGGATCTCTTCCCTGGATCCGATCGGCGCGGATCTGATCCGCGCCTCTGACCGGCTGAAGCTGATCCAGACACAGGGTGTGGGATATGATAAGATCGACCTGGCAGCGGCTGCTGAAAAAGGGATCTTTGTCTGCAATACCAGATCCTCGAACCGATTCTGTGTAGCGGAACATACCCTGGCTATGATCCTGAGCTGCCTTAGGGAGATCCCGTTTCTGGACCGGGAATACAGAAAGGCAAACGCCATGGAAGCAAGGGCCGAATTTACCCGCCACAGGACCCGTCAGCTGAGTGACTGCCATGTGGGGCTGGTCGGGTTCGGAGATATCGGAAGGACCCTGGCATTCTATCTGCAGCCCTTCGGCTGCAGGATCAATTACTATTCCCGGACCAGATATTCTCAGAAAATCGAGGAGCAGTACCGGGTACAGTACCTTCCTTTGGAGGAACTCCTACAGCAGTGCGATATCATTTCCCTTCATGTCCCGGCCTCTCCTGCCACCGTCAATATGATCAATGAAAAAACCCTGAAGCTGATGCGCCGGGATGCGATCCTGGTGAACTGCTCCAGGGGAGAACTGGTGGACTCTGCCGCTCTGGCGCAGGCCCTGAAGGAAGGATGGATCGAACGCTGCGCCCTGGATACCGTCTGGCCGGAATACCCGGGCCCCGATCATCCTCTGCTGAATCTGCCTCCGGAGATCTCGGACCATATGATCCTGACTCCGCACAGCGCCGGCTTTTCCGATTCCTCTTTCATAAGAATGCTGACAAGCGGCCGTGACAACATCCTGCGGGTGATGAACGGCGAACGACCGCTGAACATCCAGAACGGGATCTGATCTTCCGCGATCTTTTTCCGCGAACATTTTTGCGATCTTTTTCCGCGATCCGGAAATTTTGGTCAAACAAGAATAGTTTTCTTTCGCGATTTATATTTTTTGGCAAAACAAGAATAGTGCAATATCCTTTTTTGATTCATTTCACTGATTTACGAATAGTCTTCCGGATTATTTCCGTGATAACTATTCTTTTTTTGAGCGTTTTCATGAAATAAGAATAGTGCTCTATTCTTGTTTTGTGGATTTTTCCGAAAAAAGGATAAAGCACTATTCTTGTTTATAAGGATCATCAAAATCGCGGAACGTTATCCGGCCTGGCGGCCGGTCTAGTTGAAAATATTCTGCCAACGCCGGTATCATGCTTTCTTCCGGCCGCCTTTCTTCATGATCCCGGCGCTTTTCAGCACTTCCGTGATCTCGCTAACCGGACTGATCTGCAGTTTGTCCCTTACTTCCTGGGCTACATCCTTCAGATCCTCCATGTTCTCGGCCGGGATAAAGGCTCTTGTCACGCCGGCCCGTTCCGCTGCCATCAGTTTTTCCGGAAGGCCGCCGATAGCGGTGACCGCGCCGCGCAGAGATACTTCACCGGTCATGGCGATATCCGCCGGTACCGGAATGCCGGTTACCAAGGAAGCAATGGCGGTTGTCAGGGTAATGCCGGCCGACGGGCCATCCTTCGGAACTGCGCCTTCCGGCACATGGATATGAAGGTCATTCTGCTCAAACAGCTCTGCCTTGTCCGGGTACAGCGCTTTTACCAGGCTGACGGCGATCTGGGCGGATTCTTTCATCACGTCGCCCAGCTGTCCGGTAATAATGATCTTGCCGCTTCCTTTCGTAAACAGCGTCTCGATGTACAGGATCTTGCCGCCTACCTGGGTCCAGGCCATGCCGGTGACTACGCCCGGCTTCGGATTCTCCAGGATCTTCTCATGACGCATCGGTCTGGTATCCAGGATCTCCCGGATATTCTTCGGCGTGACTTTCACCAGGACTTTTTTCCTGCGGGATGGTTTCTTCCGGGAAGTTTCCGCTGCGGATTCCGCCGGAGTTTCCAAGGCCGCCCTGGTTTCCGCGCTGTCAGCAGCATCAGATGCGGTCAAAGCCGCTTCATTTCCTTCTTCTTCCGCGATCTTCACCGCCGCGCTGCGGCATAAGGTATCGATCCGCTTGCGCAGCATCCTCACGCCCGCCTCCACGGTGTAATCTTCGATAATGATGGAAAGTGCTTCGTCCGTGATCTTCAGCTGCCCTTTCTCAATGCCCATGGCTTCCATGGACTTCGGGATCAGGTGTTCCCGGGCGATCTGCGCTTTCTCCAACGGCGTATAACCGCTGAAGGAGATGACCTCCATACGGTCCAGCAAAGGCGCCGGGATCGTGTCCGTGGTATTGGCGGTGCAGATAAACATCACGTCTGACAGATCATAAGGCACATTCATATAGTGGTCCGTGAAGGTATTGTTCTGCTCGGGGTCCAGCACCTCCAGAAGCGCGCTGGCAGGATCGCCGTTATAGGAGGCGTACAGCTTGTCGATCTCGTCCAGCACCATGACCGGATTGGAGACGCCGCTCTTGGAAATGCCGTCCATGATCCGTCCGGGCATCGCGCCGATGTAGGTCCTTCTGTGGCCCCTGATGTCTGCTTCATCCCGGACGCCGCCCAGGCTGACCCGGGAGTATTTGCGGCCCAGCGCCCTGGCAATGCTCCGGCCGATACTGGTCTTGCCGGTTCCCGGCGCGCCTACGAACAACAGGATAGAGCCCTGCTGCTGTTTCTTCAGGTTCATGACTGCGATCTGCTGGATGATCCTCTCCTTGACCTTTTTCAAACCTGTGTGATCCTCGTCCAGGATCTTCCTGGCTTCTTCCAGGTCGATGAGCTTCATTTCCTCTTTCTTCCAGGAAAGGCCTGTGACAAAGTCCAGATAATCGTATAAAAGCCCGGTCTCCGCGCTCTGGCGGCCCTCCTGTTTCAGGCGGTTCAGGACCTTTTCCGCTTCCTTCCGGGCGGATTCGTTCATGCCCGATTCCCGGATCTTTTCCTCAAACCGCTGAATATCCGTGATATTCTCGGGATGCATCTGATCCAGTTCCTTCTGCAGGAATTCCATCTGTTTTTTGATGGCGGATTCCCGGTACTGATCCTGGTATTCCTTCTGTTGGGAAGCCGTGGCTTCCCCTGTCACCTTGGCGACCTCCAGGAATTCGTACAGGACCTGTTCGATCATCCTGGTCCTCTCCGCCACGCTGTCCTGCGCCAGGATCTGGTAGCGTTCCTCATTGGAAATGGTCAGCCACGGCGACAATCCTGCTGCCAGGGATCCGATGGAAGTTAAATGTTCCACAAAGTTTTTGATAAATTCGCTCCACTGATATCCTTCGGAGATCCGCAGCACTTCCGCCTTCAGCGCCTGGAGCTTCTGATAGGCTTCCGTTTCATCCAGGTCCTGCTCTTCGGGCCTTCTGGAAATCGTCAGGGTGATGGTCCCGTCAGGATTAATGCCTACCATATCCACATTGACACGGTTCATGGTCCGGATCTTGACAAATCCCTGAGGATTGATCTCCGAGATCACGCCCATCACGCCGATGGGATAGAAGCTGTCTTCCGTATAATCCTTCCGAGCCTGCTTTTCGCGGGCAGCCAGGATCACTACCTTTTCATTTAATGCATGGCCCTTCCCGGCCAGTTCCTTGAAATCTTCGCTGCGGAAATAAATTTCCGCATGGGGGACGATCAGTTTATTATATACGGGTACGGTAATCATTTGCCCTCCTTCTGTTAGCACTCTTTGGTAACGAGTGATAACTATATATTGAAAAAAATTACCCTTCCGGGTGAAATCTGAAAACTCTTGACATTTCTCTTGAGTCTGTATCATAATACCATTATGTTTGACACTTGTCAACCATTGTAAAAAGCCATTGCCAAAGGAGCAGATCTTGTATACCGGAACCAATAAAACCGCATTGACATCCCAGCAGCAGATCGCTGAAGCCTTCGTGCTTCTGCTGAAAGAAGTCCCCTATTCTTCCATCAGCGTCAGCGCCATCTGCAAGAAGGCCGGCATTTCCCGCCAGACCTTCTATACCTTATTTTCCTCCAGGGAAAATATCGTCCTGTATCTGCTGGATAAGAACCACGGTTTCACGCCGGGCTGCTCCTGCGAGGAAGCAACCCTTTCCCTGCAGGAACTGAGCCGGGAATACAGCAGCTACATTGCGGACCGGAAGGAATTCCTCTCACTCCTGGTCCGGAACGATCTGATCTATCTGATGCATGAATGCCTGTTCCAGTCCTTTATGTCCTGCCCCATGTTTCTGCCGGACCTTCCTCTTACCCGCCGGGAATTCGGCGCGGAATTCATCTCCGGCGGTCTGGCCGGCATCGCCCGGATCTATGCAGAGACTGCGGATGCTTCCCGGACGGAACTGGAGCAGACCATCACTTCCTTGCTCAGCGGGGCATTCTTCCGCTAAATTTGTAGATTTCGTGAATTCGTTGTTATTTCCCCCGACATGAGATAAAATGACCTCATAAAAATACAGGAGGTATTTTATCATGAAGAAAATGATCGCTGTTCTGATCAGCACAGCGCTGATCTTTACAATGTCAGCTACCGCATTTGCCGGTACTGCAACCGAAGAAGGTGAATCAAATCCCTTAAGTTCCCTTGGCAATGTGCTGCAGGATGTACTGGGCGGCCTGGGCGAATCCTCCGGCGATATCCTGAATTCCCTGTCTGAACTGGCAGGCAATGTATCGGATATCCTGGCAGAAGCAGCTGAGAATTTAGAAGAAAATATGCCTGAAGTGATCGAAAACGCTGAAGACGCTCTGTCTGATGCCGGAGATGCCGCTTCCGATGCCGCCTCAGATCTGCAGGGTTCTCTCTCTGACGCACTGAACGGGCTCAACAGCATTCTTTCTGAACTGTCGGGCAATACAGAAGACGGCAGTGCTGCCGGCAGCGACAGCATCGCAGCCCCTGCTCCGTCCGTCAAGATCGCCGGCGGCTGGTCCGTCAATTCCGAGTTTTCCGGCATTATCAGCAACGAAGCAATGGACACATTTAATGCAGCCATCGAAGGACTGGTCGGCGTTGACTATACTCCATGCGCAGTACTGGCGACACAGCTGGTATCCGGCACCAATTACGCATTCCTGTGCAACGGGACTGCTGTTGTTCCCAACGCTCCTTCAAAATGGTATATCGTCGCGGTTTATCAGAATCTGAAGGGTGAAGCTTCCCTGCTGAGCATCGAAGAGATCGAGCTGGACGACATCAAGACATTAGAGAATGTAGATGATACCGAAGCCGTCGGCGCATGGCAGATCGAAGATCCGACCGAGCCGAACACTCTTCCCGATGCCGCACAGAGCGCTTACGAAAAGGCATCCCAGAACTACGTTGGCGTCGGCTTCTCGCCCATCGCCCTGTTAGGAACCCAGATCGTAGCCGGTCACAACTACAAGATCCTTTGCTTCGGCACCACCGTTACCAAGACCCCTGTTACCTCTCTCTATGTGATCGATATCTATGAAGATCTCCAGGGTGAGGCTTCCATCACCAACGCGCAGCTGTTTGACCTGACAGGATACATCAACAATTAAAGTCCTGCATCTGTACAATGTTTGCAGAAGAGAAAAAAGTTGAATATATCGAGCTGATCTATGATCTGATCTTTGTCTATCTGATCGGACAGAACAACGAACTGCTTCACGAGCTGGACGGCGGCTTCTTTACCGCAGGAACCTATCTCACTTACCTGATCGGTACCGCCGCTGTCCTGCAGGTGTGGTACATGAGTACTCTGTTCATCAACCGGTTTGGTGAAAGCCGCATGACAGATTATATCGGCCTGTTCATCAACATGTATCTTCTGTACTATATGGCAGCCGGTACCCGTCCCGACTGGGACGGGTATTATATGCGCTACTGTATCGCCTGGGGTTTGATCCTGCTCAACCTCACCTTCCAGTATTACCGAAAATTCCGAAAGAGTCAGAAAAGCGCTCCCTGGGAAATCTCCCATATCAGAGCCCGAATGATCCTGCTGTTGATCCAGGCCGCCATGATCTTCGTGTCGATTCCGGTTTATTACCTGACCGACGTCCCGCTGTCCTGGGTTTCTCTGATCGTGGGATTCTTCGGTTCCTTCTTTACCAGGCGCATCGACGCTTTAATCCCTGTGAATTTTGAACATCTGACCGAACGGGTCATGCTCTACATCGTCCTGACCTTCGGGGAAATGATCGTCAGCATCGCGGTCTATTTCGGCGCTGCCTTCAATCTGCAGACCGTCTATTATTCTCTGTTCGCCTTCCTGATCGTGGTGGGGCTGTTCCTCAGCTACGGGTTCCTCTATGATCATGTCATTGACCGCAAAATGCACACAACAGGCTCTGTGTATATGCTCCTTCACATCGTACTGCTCCTGGCGCTGAGCAACATCACCGCCTGCATGGAATTCATGCCGGATCCGGCGGTTGATGCGCTGGCCAAAAACATCCTGCTCACCGGTTCCTTCCTGCTGTATTTTGTATTCCTGTTCATCATCAGCTGCTACGCCAAAGACTGCGACAAGCCAAAGAAAAACCTGATCCTGATGATGATCGGGGCAAGCATTGCATTTGCAGTGCTGACGATGCTCTCCTACCGGAATGGTTATGTGTCGATCGCTCTGGCGGTCGCCTATGTTTTCGGCATCATGAGCATGATCGTCTCCGCCCACAAACAGCCTGCCGATCCCGCCTGAGCACGCCTTGAGCGCATATTCAAAAAATTTTTAAAAAAGGGATTGATTTTTTCTGACTGATACCCTATAATCTGCATTGCGTCTGCACCCTTAGCTCAGTTGGTAGAGCACCTGACTCTTAATCAGGGTGTCCAGGGTTCGAGCCCCTGAGGGTGCATTTTTTATACCCAAATCCCGGCCGATTGGCCGGGGTTTTTGTGTTTCAGACTTTTTCAGCTTGGTTTCTGTCAGGGGATTCCGGGAATTATGATTCCTGCTGCTGCAGATGTAATTAGGTGCTGCACAAAAATCGCGTTTGTGTACGGCGACTGCACAATATTGGCGATTGTGTACGGGTCTGTTCCTTAAAAAGGCAGAAAATGGTTTCGCTCCACCAAAAATATTGGTACTCTTGAACAGTTTCAGGCTCATCCCATTGGTAGTTTTGCCTTTTCTGCTGTATTTTCCCTGATGTTCGCCGTACACAATCAGCGTTTTTGTGCAGTTGACGTACACAATCGGAGTTTTTGTGCAGTTGCCTTACTCAATATAAAAAATGGAATCCCGAGCGGGATTCCGTTTTTTGCTTTTGTCAGTCATTTTCAATGTCCGGACTTTCGAACGCGCCATCCTCAAGACCATCATCAACAGCATCGTCGGAAGCGGAGTCGGAAACGCCTTCTGCCTGGCCGTTCTCCGCAACATCCTCTGCGACGTCAGGAGCCGGCGTGTCTATGCAAACGGTCTGCTCCACCCAGACCTCTGCTTCCGAATTATCGCATTTGCAGTCCAGTTCAAAGTCATCGGAAATATACAGATCATCTATATAATCGACGCACGCGCCTTCGCTGTCGATTGACATTGAGCCGCCGATCAGGTTGATATTCCCGTCGGAATCGACAGCGCTTCCGCCTGCTTCTATCACAAGCTCCCCGCCGGTGATATTCACAGAAGCATCCGGAGTTTCTGTACCCGCCTCATCCGCTATATCCGGGTTTTCTGTGTCGATGCCATCTTCTTCCGCAGTGATCTCGATATAGCCGTCTGCAATATTAACGACATTCGCATCAAGTCCTTCTCTGCTTTCCGTGATCCTGACCGTCAGGTCTTTTTCTTCATCGTCCCCCACTGTCAGGATATGATCTGCATGGACCCCGATGTTTCCGGCGCTGATCGTAAGGTCACCGCCAAGGATCGCTACATCATGTTCCGAACCGATGCCATTCTCTGCAGCCGTGATATTGATCTTGAGTTCCCCGTCAATGACCAGGCTGGAATCCTCCCCCATCTGTATGCCATCGGAAGTATCGCTTATCACTTCCAATACACCATCGCCGGTGATACAGACCGTTGTGCCTGCCTCCGCCAGAAGTGCCGCGCTGGTTCCGGCAGCATCACCCGTATCGGTGCATGCGTCTTTCAGGACCACTTCGCCCTCTACCTCGATCCGGACTTCTGCATCACTGCAGATCCTAAGGGCCGCTCCTTCTGTATTGGTCAGGTCCAGGTCCCGGAGGATCAGGACCACGCCTTTCGTCCCCTGCGCAACGGTGATGCTTCCATTGCTGCTCTTCCCGGTAATATCATAAGTACCTGCCTTGGAGATCTGAATATTCCCGGATTCGTCGTTCAGCACAATATCAACTGCACCAGGCAGGTCAGCTTCCAGAGCTGCCGCGCTGTTGGTCGTGATCCCAGCTGCAATCTCGCCCGGCTGATCTGTTGTCGGCGTGCAGCAGGAACAAGGGCTGCCGCAGAGATCCATCACCACCGGGACGGTCACGGCATAGCAGTTCTTCTCATCGCAGCATCCGCAGAGATTGCAGATCCGGGTCTCATCGGTAGATGCAGCCTTTCCTCCCACCATCCGGATATCGGCTGCGTCGATCATCTCATCCTGCCGCGCATTGATATAGGTATTGCCTCCGCTGAAGCAGACGGCGCCCGCATTTTCCCCATCCGCTTTGATACCGCTGGATTCTGATACGATCAGGATCGTCCTGCACTGAAAGGTCAGGGAAGCATTGTCCGAAACAATGCCGCAGCGGCTTCTGGCATCGACCTGCAGGCAGCCGCACCCCTCCAGCATGGTATCAACCTTCGTATAGATCACCGCTCCCAGCGTATTGTCAGGGGAGTCTGAAATGGTATTGCAGGTATGATCCTTGAGTTCGATCGTCAGATGATCTCCGCTGACCGCCATGATAGCCGGTTCATTTGCCGACTGGATATCCGCATTGTCCAGGATCAGTGTGACATCACCGGCACCGGGATCCACGTAAACGGTCCCTTTCATGCTTCCGGTCAGTGTATAGATTCCTGCTTCCTCAATGGTCAGCCTCTGTGAGGCCGTCCCCGGATCACCAGGCTGTAACTCCTCTGCCGATACGAAGGATTGTCCGCCGATCACAAGGGAACACAAGAAACACACAGCAACAATAAACACAGTCAGTTTTCTCATCTGAAGTCTCTCCTTGGGAAAAGATTTGATCCATAATTTCTGCATAACACAATAATGCAACTCCGGAAAATACACAAGCGAAATACAGCTAAAATAATCATTGACTCTTTATCTGTTTGTGATAAAGTCTGTATGCTGAACGGAAATGACCTGCAATGACACCAATCTGAGGCTGCTCAGACAAAAGGGCTGCTCAGGCAAAAAGGCCGCATGATGAAAGACCATACAAGAAAGACCAGATCTGTCGGAAGCGATCTGACGGAAGGCAGCATCTGGAAAAAACTGATCCTGTATTTTCTGCCGATCGCTGCCGGAACCTTGTTCCAGCAGCTTTATAATGCTGTGGACGCGGTGATCGTAAGCCGCTTTGTGGGCACGGAAGCTCTTGCAGCGGTAGGCGGCAGTCCTGCCACGCTGACACAGCTCATCATCGGCTTTTTTGTGGCGCTCTCCTCCGGTGCGGCGGTGGTGATCGCACAATATTTCGGTTCCCGGGAACAGGAAAAGATCACCATTGCGGTCCGGACCTCTGTCCTTCTGTGCGTGGTGATCGGCGCGGTCCTGACGATTGCCATGTTATTCTGCGCGGATCCGGTGCTGCGTCTTCTTAGGACGCCGGAAGAAACCCTTACGCAGGCCGGAATCTATATGCGGATCTATTTTGCCGGAAGCATTTTCCTCCTGGTCTTTAACATGGGATCCGGAATCCTGCGGGCGATCGGGGATTCCCGGCGGCCCTTCCTGTACCTGGTGGTCAGCTGTCTGTCCAATATCATCCTGGACATCCTGTTCGTGGTCGTATTCCACTGGGGCGTGGCCGGCGTTGCATGGGCAACCACCATCGCTCAGGGGATCAGTTTCCTGCTGGTGATGATCAAGCTCCTGCGGACCAAAGAATACTACCGGCTGGATCTTTCTTCCCTGAAGATCAACATGATCATTCTGAAGCGGATGCTCGCTATCGGCGTTCCCTCCGGACTCCAGTCCGCCATGTACGGCGTTTCCAATATCATCCTGCAGGTGGGCGTCAATTCTCTCGGCACCGTGGTGGTGGCCTCCTGGTCCATGTCGGGAAAACTGGACGGAGTTTACTGGGCTGTCTCCTCTGCCTTCGGAACTGCCATCATGAATTTCGTAGCGCAGAATTACGGCGCCGGCAAAATGGACCGGATCCGCTCCTGCGCCAAAACCGGTTTTCTGCTCTTCTTAGGCGGCACAGTCGTGATCAGCGGGCTGCTGCTTTTGCTGGCGAAACCGCTGCTTCATATCTTTACCACAGATCAGGGCGTCATCGATACCACCTGGTTCATCATGCTGATGTTCGTGCCTTTTTATGTCCTGTGGACCGTTGTGGAGACATTTTCCGGGATCCTGCGAGGGATCGGCGACGCCGTAAAGCCAACGATCATCACGGCTCTCGGCGTGTGTCTGCTGCGGATCATCTGGATCCTTACCGCGTTCCGGATCTCCCCGACTCTCATGGTGCTGTGCATCTGCTATCCGCTGTCCTGGCTCGTAACGGATGTGGCGCTACTTATTTACTATAAAAAAAGAAGCCGGGAAGGATTTGCCTCTCCCGGCCTGAAACATATCTGAAACACTCATTTGATCATCTGCCTCTTACTTCAGCGGCTCTAACTGCACCACCTTGTCGCACATTCTGTCCACCACCGCTTTGTCATGGGAAATGAACAGCATGGACAGGTTCAGTTCCCTCTGCAGATTCAGCAGAAGCTCCAGGATCTGCCCCTGAATGGTCACGTCCAGTGCGGAGACCGGCTCATCGGCAATCACGAACCGGGAGCCCGCGATCAGCGCCAGGGCAATGTTCACTCTCTGCTTCTGCCCGCCGGACAGCTCGTCCGGATAGCGGCCTAAAAACTCCTCCGGAAGTTCCACATGCTTCAGGATATCCCTGACGATGGTGCGTCGTTCCTTACGGGATAATCTTGCGCCTTCTGAGGGCGGTTCTTCCCCGCCCAGCAGTTCTTTTACCCGGCTGACCTGGCGGACTCTTTTGAGCTGCTTTTCGTCCCGGAGATTTCTCAGGGGCTCTTCTAAGATCCAGCCGATCTTCCGCCCCGGATTGAGGGAGGAGGCGCTGTCCTGGAAGATCATCTGGGGATTGGGCTCTTTCAGCAGGATCTCTCCCGTATAATCCTTATGAAGCCCCAGGATCGCCCGGGAAACAGAGCTCTTGCCGGAACCGCTGGGCCCCACAAGGCCTACGATCTCTCCCTCATGGACCGTGAAGTTCATATCCCGGCAAATGTATTTCCGGAACTTTTTCTGTCCCAGTTTTTCCGGTTTGATGTCATAGTACAGCGTCAGGTCCCGAACCTGGAGCATCGCTTCATTATCGTACTCTTCAGACTCCTTCTCGCCCTTGGTCAGGGCACTGATCAGGCTCTTGGTATACTCATGTTCGGGACGTTCGAAGATCTGCTCCACATCCCCCTGCTCCACGACCAGACCCTGGTACATGACCAGCGTCTTGCGGCACAGCTGCCGGATGACCCTGAGGTCATGGGAGATCAGGATAATGCTGGTCCCATACCGTTCATTGATGCTCTTTAACAGTTCCAGGATCTGGGTCTGGACGTCCGCATCCAGTGCTGTCGTAGGCTCATCCGCGATCAGAAGATCCGGATGGTTCATCAGCGCCATGGCGATCATGACTCTCTGCTGCATGCCGCCGGAAAGCTCGTGGGGGTATTTATGATATACCTCTTCCGGATTCTGAAGCTCCACGTTCCGGAACATTCGAAGTACCTTGTCTTTTCGCACTTCCTTGGTCAGCGTTTTATCATGGATCTTCAGGATCTCTTCCACCTGCTTTCCCACCCTGATCAGCGGGTTCAGGGAAGTCATGGGTTCCTGGAACACGGTAGAGATCTCGCACCCCTTGATCTTCCGGAGTTCATCAAAGTTCAGAGGCACCAGATCCCTGTCCTTGAAGATCACGCTGCCCGTAAATTTCGCTGTCTGGGGAAGCTGCATCATCAGGGCAAGCCCCATGGTGCTCTTGCCGGATCCGGACTCTCCCACGATGCCCAGGATATCTCCTTTTTCCATGCTGAAGGAGACCCCTTTCACCGCATAAGAGATCTTGGTCTTGGTATGGTATTCGACTTTCAGATCATTTACCTGTAATAACATAATCTATCGTTTGCACGGCCTTCGCCGGCTTAATCCATGCGGTTGACGCCGTCGCTGATCAGCGCCACGCCCAGCACCAGGATGATAATGGTCACGCCCGGAAAGATAGCGTACCACGGCGCCTGCATCAGGAAGCTCCCGGCTTCATCGATCATCCGGCCCAGAGAAGCATTGGGAGGCTGCACGCCCAGTCCCAGGAAACTCAGTCCCGCTTCCGCAATCACCGCATTGTTGAAGCCCACCGCCGCCGATGCCAGGATGCCGATGTAGGCGTTGGGCATGATATGAGCGAAAATGATCCGGCAGGTCCCTGCTTTGGATAACCTGGCGCTCTGTACGAACTGCAGCCCTTTCAGCCGCAGCATTTCCGATCTGGCAATCCTGGCAAAGCTGGGGATAAACAAGATCCCGAGAGCCAGGATGATGTTCATGAGACCCGATCCCAGGAAGCTGACAAATACCAGCGCCAGCAGGATCGACGGAAAAGCATTCAGCACATCGTTGATCCTCATGATCACTTCGTCAAACCAGCCGCCAATGTAACCGGCGAAAAAGCCGATGACGCTTCCCACGATCATGCCGAAGATCACGGTGCTGGCAGCGACCAGGAACGTGGTCCCGATTCCCTGCATGACACGGCTCAGGATATCCCGGCCGTAATTGTCGCACCCGAAGGGATGCGCCCAGGAAGGAGGCGCGAACTTAAGGGTCAGGCTCATTCCCGTCGTGGAATAGGGCGTCCAGAAAAGAGCTGTCAGCGCCAGCGCCAGCATGATCCCTGTAATGACCAGGCCTATGATCAGACTGTAGTTCCTGTTTTTTTTCATTTACAATTTCACCCTCGGATCAATGATCTGGTAGATCACGTCCACCAGGAAATTGACCACGATGACTACGACCGCGATCAGCAGCACCACAGCTTCCACCACCGGATAATCCCGGTTGGAAATTGCCGTTACCAGTAAAAGCCCGATGCCGGGCACCGAAAATACTTTTTCCACCACGATGCTCCCGGCAACGATCTCCGCAATGATGATCCCCAGGAAGGTTATGACCGGCACCAGGGAATTTTTCAGTACGTGACCGTAAAACACGCCGTTCCGGCTGCAGCCCTTGGCGTAGGCTGTCCTGACATAATCCTTATGCAATTCCGCCCGGATGGAAGAGACCAGGAACTTGACCGTCATGGCGATCTTCGGCAGGGCGATCGCAATCGCCGGAAATACAAGATAAGAAATGCTGGCGGAGAGATCCTCCGCCGGCGGTACATATTTTCCAATGGTAAACCATTTCAGGACAAGGGAAAACAGATAGGTGATCAGTATACCCAGGAAGAAAGAGGGCACCCCCATGGTGATATGGACAAGCGTCGTCATGGCAGCCCGCCCGGGGACGGACCTTCTCTTGGCCCCGAAAATGCCCACCGGGATCGAGATCACGACAACCATAACAAAAGAGATCAGGGACAGGACCGCACTGGTGCCCAGCCGGCCTCCCACCAGGGAGGCCACGCTGGTGCCGGTATACTGGTACGATGTTCCGAAATCTCCCCTGATCGCCGCTGTCAGCCAACTCCAGTACTGGACCAGCACAGGCCGGTCCAGTCCCATTTCAGCACGCAGCGCCGCGATCCTCTCCGGCGTCGCATTCTGTCCGAGCTTGGCAATGGAAGCGTCCGCCGGAAGTATGGAAAACGCCAGGAACACAACGATGGAGATCAGCAGCAGGGCGATGATCAGTGTTAAGAATTTCTTGCCTATATATCTCATTTATCAGTCTATAAATTTGACGACCGACATATCCTGTGCAGAGATCGGATAGAAGACATAGCCTTCCAGATCCGCATTGACTGCCACCAGGTTGGCCGGATCCTGTACGTAGATGGAAGCGGCGTCATCAGCCAAGATCTGCTGCAGCTGTTTGTAATACTCTGCCTTCTGATCCAGATCGATCTCCGCCAGGGCTTTTTCAAACACTTCATCAAATTCCGGGTTGGAGTAATTGGTGAAGTTGTTCGGTGCTGTGGAAATGTTTTTCGCAAACCAGGAGTTCGGTGCCAGCTTGCCGTCTACCGCCACAACCGTGGCTTCGTAGTTGCGGTCCACATAGGCATCGGAATACCAGGTATTGAATTCCACCAGGTTGATGTTGGCTTTGATCCCTACTTCTGCAAGAGATTCCGCGATGATCTGTGCGGTTCCCTCATGAGGCGCATAGTTGTTCGGGACCGTGATGGTAAACTCAAAGCCGTCCGGATAGCCTGCTTCTGCCAGCAGTTCTTTTGCCTTCTGCGGATCGTGGGTGTAGGTGGTCTCCGTGTCTGCATTGTAATAAAACTCTGCAGCCGGGATCATGTTGGTGCCGATGATGTGGGATTTGCCTGCAAACAGGAATTCATTGATCAGATCCCTGTCCACCGCATAATACACCGCCTGGCGCACACGCACGTCGTCAAAAGGCTTGACAGCATTGTTCAGGAACATACCCTGTACATAATTGACGCTTCCCTCCAGGATGTTGAAATGATCATTGAGGGTGGCAGCCTGGTCAGCGGTCAGATACTGGTAAATGTCCAGCGTGCCGGCATTCAGCTGATTGATGGCAGCGTCCACGTCCGTTTCTACCTTAAAGGTAACCTGGTCAAGATAGGGGAATCCCTCTTTCCAGTAGTTTTCATATTTCTCCACAACAAGGCTCTCGCCCGGCTTGAAGGAGACATATTTAAAGGGACCTGTTCCGATCGGCGAAGAGTTGACATTCTCTTCATTGGCCTTCGGCAAAATCGCGCAGGTCAGTTCATAAATGAATTCTGTGTTGGGCTCATTGAGGATGACTGTGACCGTCCCGTCTTCTGCGATCTCCAGTTCCTTGAAGTCCGCAAAGGCGGATTCAGATCCCTGGATCTGTGCATAACGCTCGAGCGAATACTGAATATCTTCCGCAGTGACCGGTGTGCCGTCGTGGAATGTAATGCCTTCTCTTATCGTAAACGATATAGACGATGCATCTTCCGCAACTTCATAGCTCTGTGCTACCGCGGGTTCGATATTTCCGTCTGAAGTAGCCTTGACAAGGCCTTCAAACAGATTGAACAAGACTTCTCGGGTTCCTGCATATTCCGCATTGTGCGGGTCAAGACTGTCGATATCCTGTGAGATGCCTACAACAACAGAATTAGAAGCTTCATTGTCTGTGCTTGTGCCTCCGTAAACCGTGAGTGCAGCTGCTGTGACAATTGCAATTACCAGCCAAAAAGTTACAAAATGTTTCATAGTAAAACCTTCTTTCTGCTTGCAGCATGTTATTTAATTGACGGGCGGATTATAAAACAATTGCCTGTAAATAGCAACCATATGTTAAGAATTCTACAAATGCTTCGCGACCTGCTTTCTTCTGTAAAGCGGGCGGAGCCGTCTGCTCCGCCCATTCTGCCGTTTCTCCGGTCCGTTCTTTCCTCAATTCAGCCGCAGCGTTCCTTTCTGACTTACCGCTTCCCGGAAGCTGCGTCTGAATTTTCTTCCGATGCTGATCTCCTTGCCGTTGTCCAGCTGGACATACCCTTTCTGGATCTTCCTCACATGGGCCAGTGAAATGATATAGGAATTGTTGACCCTGAAAAATCCCAGCCGCCTGGTGGTCTCCTCCACTTTGCGCAGGGCGCTGTAAAATTCAAAAGAGCCCTTCTCACTGAAAATGCAGACCAGATTCCGAAAGGACTCCATGTAATAAATCTCTCCCACCGGAAAGAACCTGGTCTCCCCGCATCTGGTAGCGGACAGCGATACGCCCGCCTTTTTTCGTTCCCTGTCTCTGGCCATTTCCTCAAAAATCCGCATGATAACAGCTTCCGAACTCTCCCGAGGGATGACGTAACTGCTCGTATCCAGTCCAAAAGATTCCAATACCGGGTTCAGATTGCTGCTATCCAGTTCTACCACAATGTTTAACATAATGATTGCCTCCTCTCTCGTGGTGTTCCTTGTCGCTGCGATAACACATCCAGTCATATAGCGGTATTTCCCGACTGTTATAGTTAGTATATATGTTATAGAGCATATGGCGCTATATTTTTTTGTTTTTTGCAAAAGGATTTCGCAGCTGCTGCACTGAAATTGAGGCTATGCATGATTTTCCAGGGCATGCTCCCCAGCTGCTGCACTGAAATCAACGCTATGCATGATTTTTTGAAAAATAATGTAACAGAATCAATGCTGTGCACGTTTTTCAGAAATCCGCTGCAACGAAATCGAGGCTATGCATGATTTTAACCCCCTTTTAGGGACTAAAATCGTGCATAGCCTCGAATATATTACAAAAAATCATGCACAGCGCCGCATTCGTTGCAGGGCGCCGGCGAAAATCATGCACAGCCTCGCATCTGATGCAAAGGCCTTACGCTGACAATGCGATTACTGGTTCTTCTTTACACCGATGGTCACGGTCTCGCCATTGATATCCCATTCCTTGGAATAGCCGTCCATCTGGCCGGTCACCACATCTGTTGCCATGACGTCCGTCAGGAGCATCTGCTTCTTCTCGGAAACGAGTGCTTCCAGTGTGTCGTTGCCGGACAGGTAAATGGTGATCATATCCATCACCTCGAACCCTGCTTCCTTACGCATGGTCTGGATCTTGGAAACGATCTCGCGGATGAAGCCTTCGTCCACCAGTTCCTTGGTCAGGTGCAGATCCAGAACCACGGTGATGCCGTAATCGCTGAGAGATTCAAAGCCTTCCACCTGGGCGGTTTCGATCAGCAGATCGTCCTTTTCCAGGTCCACTGCTCCGCCGGGCAGATCAAGATGGAGCTTGCCGGTCTCGTTGATCTCATCCATGGCGGCGTTGCCGTCCAGACTGGTCAGGGCATTTCGGATCTCGCCCACCTGCTTGCCGAATTTCGGACCCACGGTCTTAAGCTGCGGCTTGAAGGAATAGGAGGAGAAATCCCGGACATCGTCCTTCATTTCCACCTTCTTCACATTCAGTTCGTCTGCCACGATAGCGGTGTAGAACTCGTTCATTTCCCACGGCGCCTTGATATACATGCAGGGCAGCGGCTGGCGGTTCTTCATGCCGGAAGCGTTTCTGCAGGCACGGCCCATGACCACCACCTGGAGCACGTGATCCATATTGGCCTCCAGATCGGAATCGATCATGCTCTCGTCCACTGTCGGGAACAGGCACAGGTGAATGCTTTCCGGCTCCTGCGGGAAGTCCCTTGTTACCAGGTTCTGGTAAATGTCTTCCGTCATGAACGGGATAAACGGAGCGGCGACTTTGCACAGGGTGACAAGGCAGGTGTACAGCGTCATGTAAGCACTGATCTTGTCCTGCTCCATTCCCTTCGCCCAGAACCGTTCACGGCTGCGGCGGACATACCAGTTGCTCAGGTCGTCCACAAACTCCTGCAGGGCACGGCCGGATTCCGGGATCTTGTAATTGGTCATGCAGTTGTCCACCGTCTTGATCAGGGTGTTCAGCTTGGATAAGATCCAGCGGTCCATAACGGTGAGTTTATCCTTCTCCAGCTGATAGTTGGCCGGATTGAAGCTGTCGATGTTGGCGTAAAGCACATAGAAAGCGTAGGTGTTCCAAAGGGTTCCCATGAACTTTCTCTGGCCTTCCATCACTGCGTCCCCGTGGAATCTGGAGGGCAGCCACGGTGCGGAGTTGGTATAGAAATACCAGCGGATGGCGTCGGCGCCGTACTGATTCAGCGCATCGAAGGGATCCACCGCATTGCCTTTGGACTTGCTCATTTTCTGGCCGTCCTTGTCCTGGACGTGGCCCATGACGATAACATTTTTATAAGGTGCTTTATTAAAGACCAGGGTGGAAATAGCCATCAGGGAATAGAACCATCCTCTGGTCTGGTCCACTGCCTCGGAGATAAAGTCTGCCGGGAAATGAGCCTCGAACAGCTCCTGGTTTTCAAACGGATAATGATACTGTGCAAACGGCATGGAACCGGAATCATACCAGCAGTCGATCACTTCCGGTACCCGGTGCATCTGCTTGCCGCATTTCGGGCAGGTGATGGTCACGTCATCGATGTAAGGCCTGTGCAGTTCGATATCCTCCGGGCAGTTCGGTGACATGCTCTTCAGTTCTTCGATGCTGCCGATGCTGTGCTGATGACCGCATTCGCATTCCCAGATATTCAGCGGGGTGCCCCAGTAACGGTTACGGCTGATGCCCCAGTCCTGGACATTTTCCAGCCAGTCGCCGAAGCGGCCTTTGCCGATGCTTTCCGGGATCCAGTTGACGGTATTGTTGTTGCGGATCAGATCGTCCTTGACCGCTGTCATCTTGATGAACCAGCTCTCGCGGGCATAATAGATCAGCGG
>JAFWOB010000236.1 GCA_017510065.1 Parasporobacterium sp. | reverse complement strand
CGTCAGCGGTTTGGAAGGAGAGCCTTCGACCTCGACCCAGAGCATTTCATACTCGGAATTTACGCCGTCGTTGTTGTTCTCCCAGGTACCGCGCCAGGTGACCTTATCGCGCTTGGTGACGTTGGTCGGATTATTGAGCCATGCGGCATGCAGGCCCTGGATGAAGGAATATCCTTCTTCGATATCCATGTCCGTCAGACGCATGACGCCTTTCCATTCCACCTCAACAGGGCTGCCGGAATCCAGGGTGCCGGATTCATAGAAGTGGAATTCACGGAAGACACGGCCGTCCTCCGTGCCTCTGGCAGCGACGCTGCCGTTATTGCGGATCGCGTAGTACTCGCAGTCTTCCTGCCAGACATACTCACGGATGTCGAAATAAGTGCCGTTAAAGCAGGCGCCGTCATGATGGTCGAAATAGATCTTGCTGCTTTTTGAACCGTTGGTCCCGCGCCAGCCGGTCCATTCCCCATCATCTTCTTCATGATAGGAGACATCTCCGTGACCGATGCTGTCCTTTACGCAGAAGTAACCGGCGGAATGGTCGGAATCAAAGGGATCGACCGAGAAGATCTTCTCGCCGTTCGCCGGGGGCTGCGGATTGGGCTCGGTATCGGCTGCATAGGCCGTAAGGCCCGTACTCCCGAGAAGCGTTGATGCGGCCATCACTGCGGTCAGCAGGAACGTCGCCGCACGTTTTACTGTGTTCTTAAACTTCATGTGCTGTACCTCTTTCTTTCGTTTGAGATTGTGTTTGTTTGCTGCCGCCCGGATCTCCGGGCAAAGAAAAAGAGTTCTGCCTTTAAGGCGGAACCCTGATCCTTACATGATTCACTTTTCATCCTTCCTTCAGCGAGATTCCTCAGTGCGGGCCGGCTTCTTTCTGCCGTGGCCTTTCTTCTGAGGTTCTCTTTTCTTTCCGGTCAGCTCTTTCAAAACAGAAGCTTTTTCCGACTCCTTTTCGTCTTTCTGGTTCGTCCTGCTTTGAGATGCTTTCGATACTTTTGCAGCTTTCTCCGGCATGGCCTTCGGGATCGCTGCGAGCTCCGGCGCCTTTTCCATCTCGGCAAGCTTTGATTCGATCTCCGTGATCATTTCACTGGCGGTTTCCCGGATCTTGCCGAGGGATTCTTTCAGCTCCGCTGTTTCCTTCCCGGAGGACCAGCCGGCGATATATCCGAAGGAATAATCGGACGTATCAATGCCGAAATGCTGGCAGATCGTATAGGCGACGCTTTCCGCTTCGACTTCCTTGCTCCTGGCCGAAAGCCGTTCTTCCCTGGGCTTTTCCTTCTCATGGGAATGGAGCCTCTGATGGGCCATCTCATGGATCAGGGTCTTGACCGTCTGCATCTCGCTCATACCTTCCTGAAGGGCGATCCGGTGCTCTGTGGTGTGATAGTAGCCTTTGGCGCCGGACCCGATCTTTTCAAAGCCGATCGTCACCGGGCAGGTCTCTTTCAGCGCGGTGAGCAGCTGACTGTACCCGTCTACCTTTCCGGCCAGTTCGTCCACACCGAGAGACGGCAGCTCCTTTCCTTCTGTCTGGCTGACATCAAAGACCGTTGCCACACGAAAGGCGGGGTATTCTACCTCTACGATCTCGGTCACCGGCTTCCCCTTTGCATCCAGCTTCGGTCTGCCGGTCCCGGGATCCAGCACTTCCCGTTCTTTCTTTGCCTTGTATGGCGACGGTGCAATGATCTGGATTCCCTTTTCTCCCTTCTTCACATGGCGCTGATGCTGTTTCTGCCAGGCCTGATAGCCGGCCACCAGAGTGGCGTCCGGCTTCTGCATGGCGATCAGCAGCGTGTTATTCAGAGAGTAATTGTGAAATTTCGCCATCGTGGAAAGATAGGCCTTATAGGTCTCGCTCTGGAACAGGGCTGCGATGCCGGCTTCCAGCTTGTCGGTGATGGCTTTGATCCTGTCCTTACGGTCAGCAGCCAAAGTCGGGGTCGGTTCTGCCACCATCACACCCGGAACCGAATCGAACTTAAGCTGAGACGCATCCGTGACATAGTGCTGTTCCGATACCGGCAGCGTCCGGTTCTCCCGGAAGGAGTAATAACGATCCCCGATTCCGATGATGATATGGTCGAGAAGGGGTATTTCCACCAGTGAAAACAGCTTCTGCAGCTTGTCGGTGACTTGAACGTCCTCCTTCGAAGGTTCCAGACTGCCGGACGGATGATTGTGAAAGATCATTACAGAAGCGGCGTTTGAGAGGACCGGACTCTTCAGGATGTCCCTCGGATGGGCGATCGATGCGTTGAGAGTTCCCACCGACACGATGTTCATATTGATGGGAGACATGTCATTTCGGAAATTGACAAGGCAGAAGACCTCCCTGTCGTATCCTTTCAGCATTTCGGAAACAAGCCGGACCGCGTCATCGGGCGACCGGACCGGTGTCGATGAATACAGCGGCGGTTCCTTCACCATTCGGATAGCCACTTTATCCAGACTGTACGGCTTCTCCGTCATCCGTCTCACCTCCGATCTCGACCGTAATATTGAAGTCCGGTTCATCCTTCAGCTTCTCCAGCGTTTCCCGCAGCGTGCCGGTCGTGCTGACCTCCGGCAGGCCTGTATCAGTGGGGTCATGAATTCGTTGTGACATTGCAAATCCTCCTTCTTCAGATTTTGGGACAAAAGAATAGCGCCATCAGCCACTCTGACCAATGACGCTATGTAAAAGAAGGATTGATTCGAAGGTGACTGACGGGATTCGAACCCGCATAAGGCGGAACCACAATCCGCTGCATTACCATATCTGCCACAGTCACAGCATCCCCGGCACGAGTCGAACGCGCATCAGATGGTTCGTGGCCACCCGGTCTATCCTTTAGCCTACGGGGACATATGGGCATGACAGGAGTCGAACCTG
>JAFWOB010000048.1 GCA_017510065.1 Parasporobacterium sp. | reverse complement strand
GGGGATGTCATACAGAGAAAGGATATCCGAGGCCAGCTTCCTGCTGAAATTGGCGCTCCCCTTGAGATTCAGATGCTGCCAGTCCGCAAAATCCGAAGAATACCGGAGCCCGAACCGAAGGTCCGGATGATTGTAATTGATTCCTGATACGCCGTATTCTTCAGCGGCCTTAAACAGTCCGTTGACATACATATGATCATTGGCATAATCCGGATACGGATAGCTCACCAACATCACCGGGATCTGCTTTTCCCGGCACAGCTCCAGGATCTTCCGGAAATACTCCATTTCATGTTCGTTAACCGCCATTTTTGTAGAGGTCCAGACAAGGGAAGGACGCTCATGCTTTTCCGTTTCATCCTGTTCGATATAACCCTTCCAGGTATTTCCCCGTCCTCCATTGGTGGGGGGAATGGCAAAGGAATCCGCACTCAGCTCACTGTAATTGGAATGAATCTCCGGGAAGGCCGCCAGATAGCTCAGGACATGTTCTCCTCCGGTACACTCCCTGATCGCAGCTGCCCGTTCCGGCAGTGACAGGATCCCGTAGGTTCCCAGGATCACGCGGCCGTGGCGGTTGGTATCATTGGGATAGGAACTTGCCTTGGTATCCAGGAGCAGCAGTTTCGGATGCTGCGTCTTCAGCGCTTCTATGAGATAATAGTAGCCAACCCAGTAAGCCTGTTCCGCAGTCGCCAGATTATATGCTGCGATCCCGTATTCCTTCCAGAGAATATTGGTATTGAGCCCGCCGTAGGTCTGACTGGTCCCCAGGGCCAGCACATCAATGGAATCCGCCGGCTGCTGATACAGGTTCATCATGCTGCAGATCCCGTAATCATATTTCGGTGTCAGGACATAAGCAGTATAAGCCAGGACAGCAGCAGCCAGCACGGCAAAGACTGCTGTCCGGACCCAGAAATTCCTGATCTTCTTTTTATTGTCAATACTGCCGGGTTTCATACCGATGCATTATATCATTTACCGCCGGGTAATAACGGGCGGGACAGCCGCATTTCGCAGACAACCCCGCCCTGGAAGGAAAGTATTATCGTATCAGTTGATCCTGTCTCCCTTTTCTTTTTCAAACAGATGCAGTTTGGAAAGATCCGGTTTCAGGAAAATGTGGGAATTCAGCTTGGTATTCAGGTCTGTATTCTTAAAGATCACGACCTTGTCCCCTGTACGGACATAAACCAGGTATGCATCGCCCAAAAGCTCCATGCTGTCGATTGCCGCCTTAATGGCTGCATCCGATTCATTTTCCGCTATGGAAAGATCCGACGGCCTGATGCCCAGCGTCACTTCCTTGCCTGCATAATCTTTCAATGCCGCTGCATCTTTGTCTTCCACCACGGTTGTGATCTCCGGGGATTCCAGAAAGATCCTGCCGTCCTTCTGCACCACCCGGCAGTCGAAAAGATTGATCTGCGGCGTCCCCAGGAAACTTGCCACAAACACATTGTTCGGGCAGTCATACAGATCCGAAGGCGTTCCCTCCTGCATGATCATGCCGTCCCGCATCAGGATGATGTGGTCAGCCATCGTCATGGCTTCCGTCTGATCATGGGTGACATAGACAGTTGTCACGCCCAGTTCGCTCTGGATCTTCTTCAGCTCATAGCGGACCTGTTCCCTGAGCTTCGCATCAAGGTTTCCAAGAGGCTCATCCAGCAGGAATACATTGGGATCACGTACCAGAGCTCTTCCCAGAGCGACACGCTGCCTCTGCCCGCCGGACAGCTCTGCGGGTTTTCGTTCCATCAGATGCTCGATCGAAAGCATTTTTGCCATATAATTGACCCGTTTTTCGATCTCCGCTTTATCGACTTTCAGTGTCTGGAGCCCGAAGGACATATTCTTTCTGACTGTCATATTCGGATACAGGGCATACTCCTGGAACACCATGGCGATATTTCTCTGCTGAGGCTGAACAAACACTTTTTTCTCCATGGCAGTTACCAGCTGGTCGCCTATATAGACCTCACCGGAATCCGGTTTCAGGAGTCCGGCGATGCAATGCATAGCCGTGGATTTTCCGCATCCGGACGGTCCCAGGAAGACACAGAATTCTCCGTCTTTTACTTCCAGAGACAGATCCTTCAGAGTTTTTGTTTTTCCCCTGTCATAGGATACGCTTACATTATTAAAGGTAATTGATGCCATTTTATTTCTCCTTCTGGTGTTGCCAGGTTTTTATTTTCCAAAGCTTTCTGTCTCAATGCCGAATCCGTAGTCATACAGCGGATCTGTTATATCTTTCGCCAGATCTTCGCGCTGCGAAAGCACCTGGTTCATATCGGCCGGGATCTGGAACGGTGTGTGACCTGTGATCGCTGCCTTGCCGAAAAGGGCATCTGCAACAGCCTCCGCCCCGGCTGTCATGCCCGGACGATATACAAGGAGCACGCTGTCACTCTGCTCTGCGATCGGACTCAGAACATAGGCACGGTTCATAACGACCACTGTTACGACATAGGCGCCTGCTGCCTTCAGGGCTGCTGCCAGTTCCTGCTGTTCTGCCGGGAATTCCAGAGTCTGTGCGCCCCAGTTCGGCTGATGTGTGCCGCTCTTTTCTCCGACAACCAGAATAGCAACGGTATCTTCTCCGACGCTTTCCGGGATCAGGGAAGTATCGTTTCCGATAAAGGTCACTTTGTCTTCCCCGGCTTCTTTGATGATCCCTTCCAGAATGCTGTCGCCTGTGGTCCGTTCGAATTCATAGTTATCGTTCGGGATCTTCCATCCGCTGTTCAGTGCTGCGGCATCATCTGCCAGAGTGCCTGCTACAATGATATTCCTGCCTGCAAGCTCCACCGGGTTTTCATATTTCACCAGCGTAAGTGCTTCGGCCGCCGCCCTCTTTGCCAGTGCGTAGTTTTCTTCCGTGCCGACAACTGCCTGCGCTGTTTCCAGGTCCGAATAAGGATTTTCGAAAATACCGAGTTCAAATTTTGCTGCCAGCAGTTTTCCGACTTTTTCATTCAGCTGTTCTTCCGAGAGAGCTTCCACGAGCTTTTTGGATTCGCGGGCTCCTGCACCGCCGAGCGCATCAGCCCCGGCCAGTGCTGCTGCCGTATGATTGGTTCCCCAGTCAGTCTGGATGATGCCTTCATAACCGAGATCATTTCTTAACAGATCATTCATGACAACGCTGGATTCGTGCGCGAAATTGTCAACCGCATCTCCCCCCAGATAAGGGACAGTGCTGTAGCCGTACGGCATGATGCTTGCTGCGCCGGCTTCGATAGCAGCTTTGAAAACGCTCAGGTGCATATCGATGGAATCGTCATTTAATACGATAGGCGATCCGTCTTCCCCGTTGGTCTGAGGGCCGGAACCCGGAAAATGCTTGACACAGGCTATAACGGAATCCGGGGTCAGTTTATCGCCCGCCTGAAGACCCTGTACGGCCGCCTTGATCATAGCGGATGCCAGTTCCGCATCTTCCCCGAAACATTCCTGTGCACGTCCCCATCTGGGGTCGGTTGCCAGGTCGGCCGTCGGAGAAAGGCTCATGCGGACCCCCAGTGCTTTCATTTCTTCGCGCTGCATCACGGCAAGCTGTCCGACCAGTTCCACATCACCGGTTGCCGCCAGAGTGATCTGGTCCGGGATAATGGTCGTTTCATCGATCCAGCTGCAGCCGATCACGGAGTCCATACTGAAAACGACCGGAATGCCCAGGCGGCTTTCTTCACTGAGCGCCTGTACATAATTGCCTCTCTGCACAGCAGCTTCGATCCCGTCTGCCAGGTAGGTATAGGCAAGCACAAACCCGACATTGTTTTCATTGAACCAGCTTTCCTTCAATGTGACCAGTGTCATATGGAGCATCTGGAATGCTTTCTCATCAGGTTCCATCCGGGACAGCAGGTCGGCCACTCTCTCTTCTGTTCCGAGCCGCCAGTCTTCATAAGGATCCAGCTGGTCATTCTTGTTCAGATCTTTAAACTTCAGTCCGTCTGCTTCGATCAGGATCGACTCGTCGGCTACGCCGAGTTCTGCCTGCTCCCCCTCTGCAGGTATGATCGTTACGACAGCGACAGGATCTTCTTCCTCTTCTTCGTCCTCTTCTTCCGCCATTACCCACATGGGTCCCAGCAGGCCGAGACAGAGAATGATTGCTAATACACTGATAAAACGTCTTTTCATAATAGTTTCCCTCTTCTATGATTGTTTGATCAAGACCAGTTGCAATAAACTTCAGGATGCTGTCACCGCGCCGGCCATATATCCGCGGATCAGATATTTACCCATCAGGAGATACAGGATCAGTATCGGAAGCGTCAGCCAGATGGAACCGGCCATCTGCAGGTTGAATTCCGCAGCCATGGAACTGACCATTTTGTTGAGTGCCATAGTCGCAGGTTCCGCCACCTGTTCTGTTGTCATGGTAAGTGCAAACAGCATTTCGTTCCAGATGGATGTGCACTGGAACACCAGGACGGTGACTGAAGCGATCATGGTATTGGGAAGAATGATCTTTCCGTAGATCCTCCACGGCCCGTTGCCGTCGATCATCGCCTGCTTCAGCAATGCATCCGGGACCTCGCTGTAAAATCCCCTGAACATGGACATACACATGGGCATGCCGTAAATGGTATGGATCAGGATCACGCCGATATGGGTATCATAAAGTCCGACATCGGTCATGGTCCGCATCAGCGGGATCAGGATCGCCTGATACGGAAGATAGATCGCCGCAGACAGAAGCAGGAAGAATAACCCGTCGAATTTAAAACGGTACTTGCTGATGGCATAGGCACAGATAGATCCCAGGAAGCAGGATCCCAGCGCACCGAAGATCGTAATGATCAAGCTGTTGAGCATGGATTTCTTCAGCATACTGAATGCTTTTCCATAGGCATCCAGAGAGATCTTTGTGGTCGCATAGTACTTTCCTGTTTCTTCATCATAGGTAACATCCGCAAGGGAAACATTTCCCGGAAGATTGCTGATCGTCACCTCATCTGCATAGTATTTTCCGTCGATCTCCACGCAGTCAGACTTTTTGACTCCTTCCGGAAGATCTTCGATATCAACCTCATTTGCATAATAATGATAGTCACCCGGTTCCGCATATTCATAAAGATCGGTCAGTGCCACCCCTTCCGGAAGACGGGAAACGCCTACTTCCACGCCGTCAGGCGTCAGATACTTGCCGCTCTCCTCATCATAAACAAGATCTGAGAGAGAGATGTTGTCTGCGGAACTCCTGATCTTTACCTCATCCGTGTAATACAGGTCATTTATTTCATCATAAAAATATTTTTTCGGAAGATTGTCTGTATCTTCGATCAATGTGGCAAAATACTGATGTTTGCCTGTTTCCTGGTATCCGACAACATCGGCCAGGGACGTGCCTTCCGGCAGATTCTTCACACCGATCTCTACTTCGGAGGTAAACCACAGCGCATTGGTCGTCATGGCATCAGTGCTGCTCTTCAGGGATGTGGTGATCGTTCCCCAGAAAGGAAGCAGAAAAAGCAGGGTGATAATGATCATCACCACATAGAAAATGATCCTCAAGGCTCTCATTTTCCCGGATAATTTTTCTTTTGGCGGTTTATATCTTTTCATCTTATCGCTCCCTCCTTACGCTTTCTTCTTTCGGCTGGTTAGCCAGGTAAAGGGCAGTATAAGCACCAGTACCAGCACCAAAAGGAAGCTGGAGATGGCTGCACCGTAGGCAAAATTGTTTTTCTCAAAGGTCACCTTATACATATATACCGGCAGTGTATAAGAAGCATTGCCCGGTCCGCCGCCTGTCATCTGCCAGATAAAGTCGAACGATCTGAGAGCAAACATCGCAATGACGGTAATTGATGATACGATCGCACCTTTTAGCTGCGGGATCACAAGCTTACGGTAGATCCTCATGGAATACGCCCCGTCAAGCTTGGCCGCATTGATCACATTCTGGGGAACGGATTTGATGCCTGCCAGCATGATCAGTGCCACATATCCGGAAAACTGCCATACAAGTGCAATGATGATGCACACCATAACCGTCTTCGGATTCGCGATCCACTGCAGCTGCGACGTATCCGCCCCGAACAGTTTCAGGATCGAGTTGATGATGCCGTTGGAAGGATTGTACATCCATGCCCACACGGTACCGGTTACAACATAAGACAGGGCAAACGGCAGAAGAATAAGGCTTCGGAACGCTGTCGTTCCCTTCAGCCCCTGATCCATCAGAAGCGCCAGCCCGAGACCGATCAGCAGACAGATCGGAATGATCAGGAACAGTAAGATCGTATTTAAAAAGGATTTCCAGAAATCACCGTCCGAGAACATCTGTGCATACCAGCCGAAGCCTCCCCATCCGTAAGACGGTACCAGCTCTCCTTCCGGCCAGTTTGACACAGACACCCACAGGTTCCAGCCCAGGCTGACGTAAACAAAATAGATCAGCAGCGCTGCCGGGAAGATCATGGGCCACATCGGATGTTTCGAAAACCACGATTGTTTTTTTGTCATATTTCCTCCCTTGAGTTATCGAAAACTTCAGCAGCGGGGAACAGCAGGTTTCGCGGCCGTTCCCCACAGAACAGATTTATTCGTAACTCAGACCAAATCCGTAATCATACAGCGGATCCTCAAGATCATAAGCAATATCGCTCTCCTGGTTCAGGACAGATTCCATATCACGGGGCATCTGGATCGGAAGAAGGCCTGTCGGGTTGTTGATGCCGAACAGCGTCTCGGCGATCGCAACACCGCCCTGGCAGCCCGGATAATATGCCATCAGGACCGCATCTGTATTTTCATCACACCAGGTCAGGATGATCGGCCGTCCGGTGATCACAACGGTTACCATCGGCGTACCGGTTTCCTTGACTGCTTCCAGCATTTCTTTCTGGACTTTGGTGATCTCCAGTGTATCGGGTCCCCACGGAGAAGTATGCATGTAGCTGGCTTCGCCGATCGCACAGATAACCACATCCGCCTTAGCCGCTTCTTCCCTGATAATATCAAGGTCTTCCGCTTCGTATACGACTTCTGCCCCTTCACCTGCATATTCTGCAACGGCTTCTGCAACCGTCAGGCCTTTCTGCAGGGATGACCAGCCGCCGCACAGGGAGTCCATATCACCGGCTCTCTGGCCGCATACCAGGATCTTCTTGCCTGCTTCCAGGGGAAGGATGCCGTCGTTCTTAAGAAGGGTCATGGACTCTTCGGCAGCCTTGAGGTTCAGGGCCTGGTTTTCTTCATTTCCTACATATTCAACTGCATATGCCGGATCAGCGTAGGGATTCTCGAACATTCCCATCTGGAATTTCGCCCTGAGGATCCTGTGGCATGCTGCGTCCAGTACTTCGTCGGTGATATCACCGTTGCCGTACATTTCTTCCATGGAATCGATCAGGCTGATCGACTCGCCTCCGATACCGTCGACCTGTCCTTCCATAACGCCGATCAGGATTGCTTCGTCTTCGCTGACTTCATCTCCCCACATCGCTTTACTCTGCTGGATACCCCAGATCATGCCCCAGTCTGTCTGGATGATGCCGTCGAAGCCAAGATCCTGGCGAAGGAGATCCTGAAGGGTTTCCTTGCTGCCCAGGGCTGCAATCTCGGAAATACTGATCGGGATGGAGTAATACGGCATGACGGATGCCAGTCCGACCTCGATCGCTGCGATATACGGTTTCAGATGCTCCTGGAGAGATTCCTCCGTGGAAATGATCGGAGCCATATCAACACCTTCCATCTGCGGACCTGCACCCGGGAAATGCTTCATGCAGGCGATGATGGAATCCTCATTCAATCCTTCGGATCCTGCCTGGAAACCGATCACCTGTGCAACTGTCATTTCGGTCACAAAATCAGGGTCTTCACCAAAGGTTTCCATGACACGTCCCCAACGGGGCTCGGTAGCGATATCCGCTTCCGGTGACAGCGTCATGCGTGCACCGACAGCGATATGCTCCTGGCGGGCAATATCTGCCAGCTGGGCAACCAGTTCCTTGTCACGGGTCGCTGCAAGCCCCAGGTTATGCGGGGTAACGGTCGCACCTTCTACATAGGATGTCCCGTGTACGGAATCCATGGAGATGATGATCGGGATACCCAGACGGCTTTCTTCACCCCATGCCTGTACCTGGTTCAGATTGGCTACTGCCACTTCCGGAGCCGTTGCGATGATATTGCCGTCATCATCCTTCAGATCGGTCAGCTCTCTTACCAGGATGAATCCGATGTCTTCATCTTTGGACCATTTACTCAGATAATTCGGTGTGGAACCATCCCCCTTCGGAACAAAGGTTGGATGCTGCATCTGGGAAACCTTTTCCCGGATCGTCATCTGGCTGATCAGATCGGCGGTTCTGGTCTCCGCATCTTCTCTCCAGTCTTCGTAAACATCCAACTGCCCATTAGCGTTCATATCCTTGAACTTAAGGCCGTCCGCTTCGATGATCTCCTTGCAGGCAGCGACCAGCTCGTGCTGTTCTTCCGTTGCTTCGATCACAGTCAGTTCCACATGTGTTACTTCTTTCTTCTTTGCTGCAAAGCATGTCAGCGGGCAAATTGCGGTTACAGCCAGTGCTGCCCCCATAACACCGGCGATCAGTCTTTTATTTAACAATGCTCCAGTCTCCTTCCACTCCTGCTTCGGTTAATGCGTCAGTGATCATCTTGGCATAGCGTGCCGTATCCGGATCCGGACTTGTAGAAAAGTCCGTGATACGTGTCTGCAGGTCTGATGATGCAGCCCACGGAAGTGCTGTGCCGTGTGTAAAGCTGGGATAATAGGTTACGTCGTCAGAAAGCATCTCTTCTTTGAATCTGAGAGTTGCGTCATTGTAGACATAATCTTCCACGTCGGTATACGGTGATACAGACTCTTTGACTTCGCTGAAATCTTCCTGTACGTCTGTCTGGGAGACGATATACGCCCAGCGCACGCCGCCTTCTACATCAGAAGAATCATTCGGGACAACGAATCCGTCAATGCACATGCCGTAGTATCCTTCGGTGCCCGGCATATTGAAGATGCCGTAATCCTCGCCGTACTCCCAGCCCAGACTGGTCATCAGAGGCTGCTCCCAGGTCCCCATGATCTGCATGGCGTAATCGCCCGCAACCATACGGCCTGCTGTCTCATACCACTCTCTTGCTGCATGATCCGGTGCCACATACTCCATCAGTTTGGAGAAGGTGTCCAGTACCTGCTGCACCTGCTCCGCAGTTGCTTTGCCGTTGATAAAGTCTTCATAGATCTGCGGATCGGTACCCATCATGATGTCTTCAAATACCTGGCAGGCTGCCCAGCCTTTTCTGTCGCCCAGGTCCACTGCGTACTTGCCTTCCGGAAGAACTGCCTGGAACTGGTCACAGATATCAAAGAACTCTTCCCATGTGATATTCTCTTCATCCGGGATCTCGATGCCGTATTCTTCAAACATTTCGATGCTGTAGAAGATGGTATTGGTCTTGTGGATGCCAATGGGAACGATATAATAATTGCCGTCAGAGGCCCGGCACAGTTCATCGAGCCCGGCGATCATGCGGTCATGGATCCCTGCATATTCCCATACTTCGCTCAGATCAAACAGCATATCGCCGTCAAGGTACGGCTGGATCTCCTGACCGGGATGTGCCTGGAAAGCTTCCGGACTCTTACCTGCCTGCTGAAGGACCTTGACCTTCATGACCATGGCGCCGCCGGCACCGCCGGGGATGGCATTGGACTGAGCAGTGGAATCCGGATAATAATACTCAAATCCGTCGATCACGGCTTCAATGGCATCTTTTTCACCGCCGGCTGTCCACCAGTGATAAACATTTACTGTGCCTTCTGCCGCATCATCTTCCAGGGTTGCCGGAATATCCAGCTCGGTGATTTTTTCATTCTTGGCAAATGCCGTTCCGGCCATCAGCATGACCGCTGCAAGCACCAGTGCCAGAACCGGCATCAGTTTTCTTCTGATCATTACAAATACTCCCTTCCGTTTAACAACAATCCCTTATTCTACAAATGTAATGGTGCCCCACAGGCTCGGATCTTCATCCACATCCATACTGCGGCCTGCCCACTGCATACGTGCGGTCGCAACACCCGGGCACGGGAAATCAAGGTCGAACATGCCGAGTTCAAATGCAGTTGTCACGCCTGCCGCCGGAACAAAGACCGGGATCTCGTCGTTGGAGAAATTGCTCCACGGGATCACCATTTCAAAGGTATAGCCGCCATCGATCTCTTCCACTGCACACTCGTATCCGTCCAGGACCTGTTCGTCGCCGTCTTCGCCTATGGTCTCAAATCCCTTGTCGTCTGCGATCATGTCACGGTCAATGCCGGTATTGAAATAGTAATCATCAAGGACCATAGTGACACGAAAGTCTTCTGCCACATATTCGGTACGTGCAGGGTCTGCTGCCGGATCAGTGCCGAAGAAAACCACCAGTGAATCCGCCATGTCGGGAGGAAATCCCTCACGGTACATAAACGGAGTATCATCCATAATCGTTCCGCCGATATAAAGATTCTCTTCATCCCACATAACGGAAATGTTCAGGCTCAGATCCTCCGGTCCTGTCCACTGGCCTTCATCTCTTACCAGCTGTTCTTTCTCCGTAATGTCTGCCACGCTGTTCAGGTTCCATTCATCCAGAGCTCCGTCGATGGAAACCTCGCCCGGTGCTTTGTGGGCATCCAGGTTCACTTTTTCGTCTGCCGTTGCCGTAAATGCCGGAACCAGGATACATGCTGCAGCCAGCCCCAAAGCGATCATTCTCTTAACTTTCATAGAATACCTCCTGCTTTTTTATATTTTCCCTTTCATTATTCTGTCACAGTATGCATACAAAATACATTTTGTTCAGTCTGTCAGAATTATAAAAAACGCGCCGGATGTTCACCATGGAATATCCGACACAACTATTTGTAAAATAGGACCCATTTATACTATAATGATTCATAATCATCATCCGGAAAGGAGGCAGCTGCCATGAAAATGAGCGTCAAACTGATCATCCTGTTCTCTGTACTGGCAGCTGTTGTCACGCTGGCATTTACTTTCATATCCTACCATTCCAGTCTGGACAATCTGTATGCCAATACCCACACTTCTCTGAACACCATGAGCACTATGATGCAGACAGAGATCGAGGACTATATCCGGCTCATGGATTACTCCATGGAAGAACTGACGTCCAATTCTGTCTTCATGGATTCTTTTCATACGATTTCCGACAGTGGGGATATCGAATATTCTGTCAATCTGGTAAATGCCCAGACACAGATGTCCCGGATCATGTATGAAGCACCGCTGTCTTCTGCATTTTTCAGAGTCAGCGTTTACAACCGAGACGGTTTTTTCCTCACCAGCAGGTTTGAAAAGACTGATGCAATTGTCAGTTTTTCCGATGAGGCACGGGATACCGTTGATTCTCTGGAATATCTGGAACGTCTGGATAATAATCCCTATGGGCATCTGATTCTGGGGGCTCATCCGGACCCCTGGTCCATCCGGGGCAATGTACTGGTTTTCACTGATGTCCGGGCTGTCATGTATCACGGAGAACTGATCGGATATCTGGAAGTCTCCGCTCCGTTGGATGATCTGGCTAATATTTTCCTGGTTCTGGAGCAGGAAGGAATCTCCACACAGGCGATTTTCGACAACGGCGATGATCTGTTCCGTATGTGGAAGGACGATTATGATTATGGAGATATTCCGCTCGGGGAAATGCTGCATTATCAGATTGAGGGTGCCAGTGACCGTCTGGTGGTCCGCCAGCACAGCAAGACCCTGGGACTGGATATTTATATTTCCCAGGAAATCGATGCCCTTGGTAATACCCGCTCAGCCATACTGAAACGCTCGCTGATGATTATGCTTCCGATCCTGCTGTTTGCAGTATTTATGGTCGTATTAATCTCTCTGGGACTTACCAGGTCCATCCGAAAACTTCAGGGTAAAATCAACGAACTGCCCGCAGACGCCTTTCTTGCACATACCGAAAATACCGGCCCTGTCCATGTAATAACTCCGAGGGATCCGGAAATGTATGAGCTGGAACAGACATTCAATAATATGCTGACCAAGCTCCGGGAATCTCACGATAATGAGGTTTCTCTCCGGGAAGGTACCCTGAAAGCACAGCTGAATGCTCTGCAACTGCAGATCAACCCGCATTTTATCTATAATACTCTGAATATTATCAGCGCCAAAGGACTGGAAAGCGGCAGCGAAGAAATTACGGAACTGTGTGACCAGTTTGCCCGGATGCTTCGCTATTCCACAGATGTCCGTTCCCAGACCGCCACATTAAGGGAAGAACTGGACCATGTCCGAAACTATCTGTATCTGTGTAAGGCACGCTATGAAGATCATCTGGAATTTGAAATCGACGTACCGGAGGAGATGATGGATACTGTTATCCCCAGACTGACCCTGCAGCCTCTGGTAGAGAATTCGTTAAAATACGGTGTAAAAGGTGCTGACTTCCAGCGGCGGATCCTGATCCTGGGATACTACGAAGAAGGAAAACCTGTTCTGATCGTTCAGGATAATGGAGACGGATTTGACTGGGATACCCTGAGCCGGCTGCGCAAAACTTTCCGTCGGATCGAAAAGGGCGACCTTTCGGAAGATTCCGGTTTTGACGGACATCTGGGGCTGATTAATACTTATCGCCGGATTTATTATTACTGCCATGGAAATTTCCGTATGGACCTGTATAATGAAAACGGTGCTGTCGTAAAACTGTATGAACGAGTAGGAGAATGATTCGTGTATTCGATATTGCTTGTAGATGATGAATTGCCTGCACTGCGTTTTCTGGAGACAATTATAACGAAATATACTCCGGATTTTTCGGTGGTACACCAGTTAAGAGACGGCGCATCTGCCCTTGCCTGGCTGAAGGAGAATCCTTCCGCTGCAGATGTGCTGATCACGGATATCCGTATGCCGGACATGGACGGCATTGCCCTTGCCAAGGCTGCCCGCCAGCTGCGGCCGGATCTTCATATCGTGATCGTCAGCGGCTACTCGGAATTTGAATATGCCCACGGAGCGATCGAAGCATCTGTCGATGACTATATCCTGAAGCCGGTCAGTGTTTCTCATATGAAAGAACTCCTGAACAAGATCAGGAACCAACTTGATGCTGCAAAAGGAGATCAGATCCTCCGGAAACTGACAGCTCTGCTGAATGATGAAACTGCCGACCCGGATTTCTTCGTCAGCATCTTCGGAGATTCCAAATTCTATTTTGCACTTCTCCGGTACGGAAATGTGATCTATCCGCAAAAACCTCTTCAGCAGACTGCACTTGCCGGCATCGTGCCTTTTGATGCCCTGCCTGCTGCGGAAAATAAACAGAACGCTCCAGGCGGACAGCCGTTTTCCATCCCGGACGGACAGCCCGGTTCTCTGATGTCCGTAGATCCTGAAAATATCTATTTCCTGACGGGCAGGGATGACAGGGAATTCCTTCTGTTCGCCAAAGCCGGCGGCTCTGTTTCCGCTTTTCATAAAGCAGTCAGACAGATTGCCGAAACCTCCGGGTATCTCATGGCAACGTTCATTATCGGGCAGGCAGGCATGGAATTCGAAAAGCTCGGAACATTTTACACACAGGCGTCAAAACTGCTGCGCCACAACGCCGTGATCGGGCATTTTCATGAAGAATTCCTGACTGTTTCTGCGGACCATGATGCTTCCGATGCTGTACATGATGATGCTGATCCTGCAAGCAGGCAGCGGTCCGGAAAGCCGGCGGAATGTACTCCGTCTGCGGTGCATATCCCTCCGACAATCCTGAGGCGGCTGGAATTGTGTGTCAGCGAAAACAATCTGAAGGACATCCATCATATCTTCCGGACTCTGGGAGCAGAATGGGATGGAAAGAAAGTTACCCAGAGACAGGCGTATGTCATGATGCAGCAGCTCCTGCATCTGGTTGAGGCCGTTCGTCTGGATCACTGGAAAGACACAGATCAGGTCATGACCGAAGCAGAAACGCTGACCAACCATGCAGTCTCCTATCAGGAACTTCTGGAGTCACTGTACCAGGTACTGTATGACCCGGATCATACCAGTCTGAAGCAGAAATCACCGGAAGACATATATCAGTATGCCATCCGCACGATACAGAAAAAATTCAACCAGCCTATCAGCATCCAGACCGTCTGTTCGGAGATTGGGATCTCTCAGACATATCTGAGCCGTCTGTTCCGCAAATACGGGGAAACGTCCTTCAATTCTTATCTGGTACAGTGCCGGATGGACAATGCCAGAAAGATGCTGACGGAGCATCCGGATATCCCTCTTCATCAGGTGGCAGCCTGTGTCGGCTACGATGATTATGCCTATTTCAGCAAAGTCTTCCGGCAGGTCACGGGGATCTCGCCGTCTCAGTATCAGTCATCCCTGAAACAGAAATGACCTGTGTCGGATTTTACAATCATCTGTGCCTGAAATTTCATATTCTATTGGCAGCTTCTTCTTTATTCTGATAGTGGATACTTGTGCGGTTGTCCGGAAAGGTCAGCCGCCTGTGGTTTCTACAGTCCCTGCGGACCCGGCGCACGAAAAGCCGGAGCCGTCAGGAGAATCAAGAGGAGGTTTTTTATGAAAAAGACACTGGTTTGTATGCTGGCACTGGCTTTTGCCGTTATTTCGATCGGCAGCACCGCCTTTGCCGGTGAAGCACCTTCTGACGGTTCCGTCAGTGAGATGCGGGAGATCACCATTATCCCGGCGACCGATATACAGCCGGAGATCGGTGCTACTCTCAAAGAGATCATCGAAGTGGACGGTCTTTCTTTTAAGGATCTGAATGCCAACGGCGAACTGGATCCCTATGAAGACTGGAGACTGGACACCGAAGAGCGTATTACGGACCTGTACAGCCAGATGACCCTGGATGAGAAAGTCGCTCTTCTGTATCATCCGAACACCTGCGGCGACCCGTCCGGTAATGATTTTCATGATGAGCGTCTGCTGTGGGCAAAAGAGCCTTATGTCGATGAAAACGCTGCACAGCAGGGCGGTCCCGGCGGAAGTGACAGTGCAGCATCTCCGGCAGAAGAAGCAGAACCAGCACAGGAAGCTGCTCCTGCCGAAGAAGGCGGATCCGGCGGCGATTCCAACGGCGGTGCTCCCGGCGGCGGCTCCAGCATGGGAAATACCAAATACTCCATGTGGTACTACATCAATGTGATGGGCATCACCCATTACCTGAGCAATGACAACGGCACTGTCGAAGAAATGGTATACTACCACAATGCCATGCAGCAGATGGGCGAAGAAGCCAGACTCGGCATCCCGGTCACCATCTCCTGCGACAGACAGTATAATGCATGGGGCGGTATGATCGACACAGCTCATGATGCATTTGGCGTGGCAAATGATCTGCCGCTTGCCGAAAAGCTCTGGACCCTCTATTCTTTGGAGACCCGCGCGGTAGGATATCACATCGTGCTCCATCCTTACGGCGTTGAGATCGGCTCCTGGAACGGTGAGGATCCGTATTACATCGGTGAAATGAGTTTTGCGGAAGTCAATGCCATTCAGGTCCCGAACGGCACCTACGCCTGCATCAAACATTTCATCGGACGAGGCGGCGACTCTGACTTCGCCGGTGCAAGATCCGTGGCACAGAACACGGAGAACTGGCTGTACGGCTGGGCAAGAGCTCTGGAAGCCAATCCGAGATGGCTCATGCTGAACGGCTACAATACAGGACTTTCCAACACTGTTCATGTAGACTATGATGCACAGACCATGCATTATCTGCGCGACACCCTTGGCTATGACGGCGTCGTCCTGTCTGACTGGGGCGATCAGGGTGACAACAACTCTTCCGGCGTTACCGCTGATGGGATCGATCTTCTGTCCCTTTCCATTCCCGAGCGTTATGCATTTGCCATTAATCTGGGACTGGATCAGATGGGCAATCCGGGCGTGACCATTGAAACAGAAAACACCAATACATTAAGCCTGCAGGGTACCAAAGATGCCGTGGAACAGGGCCTGATCAGCGAAGAACGTCTGGAAGAAGCCTGCAGAAGGATCCTCCGGACCAAGTTTGATATGGGATTGTTTGAAAACCCGTACTCTGATTCGGAATATGCTTTAAGCCTTTCCGCAAGCGCGGAATACATTGCGCAGCACTGGGACATCGTAGACACGCAGTCTCTCATGGCGGCGCGTAATCCGGAAGAAGTGGAACTGGAACGTGTCCTCCAGGCGGAATCCGCAGTTCTGGTAAAGAACGATGGCAATCTGCTCCCGCTGAGCCGTGACGCGAAAGTTTACTTCGACAGCACTGCTTCGTCCGCCACAAAACAGGAGATCCTGGATGCATTCGCAGCTGCAGGCACTCTGGTCGAAGAGATCGAGGAAGCGGATGTCGTGATCGCCGACTGCACACAGTTCAACGATGCGGCAGAGCTGATCATCGAAGATGCGAAGGATCTCGACAAGAAACTTGTGATCGTTTCCAACTGCGTTGATCCGTCCACCTATGCACTGGAAATGGGCGATGCGGTCCTGTTCATGAACTTCACCAGAGGTGCTGACCACGGAACAGGTGCAGAAGGCTTTATCACCACAACAGAACCTGTTGTCTATGCGGAACTGATCTATGGTGACCGCGAACCTGCCGGTATGATCGTCAAGGAGATCGCAAGAGACATCTCCATGGACGGCCTGCAGTGGAAAGACCTGGAAGGTGATCAGGGCGCCAGCAGATATGTGCGTATGCTCCTTCTTGCTCTGATGCGCGAGAATGAGACCCATTCTGTGCCGAACAACTACGGCGATCCCCTGCTTTGCTTCCGGTATGGCATGCGTTACGGCCAGGAACCCGCATTCCGTTATGATACACTGTACCTCCCGACCGAACTGATCGAGATCACAGAAGAGACCAGCAGCGGTGCGTCCACAAGGACACAGCTGTCGACTACCGCAACAGCGGGCGAACCTTTCACCGCCTATGTACTTTTGTGGAACGATGGCAGCGACGGTGTGACAACCGTCCAGGCTTATGACGGTGACGAACTGATCGGCGAGAAGATCATGGCAGTGAACGGCGGAAGCTGGAGAGTCGTGGAAATGGAACTGACCCTGGATACTCCGGGTGAGCACACCGTTACCATCGGCGATCTGACAGGAACCATGACGATCCAGTAAGATTCCTGCAGTGTTTCAGCTGAAGCATCTGCAGCACTGCTGAAACCGCATCTGCCGCAGCAGCGTCTTGTGTCACTATCGTATTTTGGGCCAGTTCATTTTAAGAATGCTTTATTTCCGGCATTTCTTTTTTCGACTGGCCCAATTCTGTTTGTGCTTTGGGCCAGTTCATTTTGAGAATGCTTTATTTCCGGCATTTCTTTTTTCGACTGGCCCAATCAATACAAAGAGTCTGCTCAAACAGAAAAATAATAATGGATCGTCTGTCTGATCTTTGCCGGGGTCAGTTTTGTTTTATCATCCGATGCGGTCGTGATCAGATTCAGTCCTGGTACATAGCCATTTTCAAAATACACATATAACTTATTCGCATTCTTGTGCTGGTAATAGTTCAGTTCCGCCATGCCGAAATGCTCCCACAGATAGATCTTTCCTGTCTGAGGATCCATGATCATAAAATCCGGATAGATCACCGTCCTTCCATTGTCAAATGACAGAGCGCACTCATAACGATACGGTATCCCAGCTAAAAACAGGGCATTAGCAATATCGCGTTCTGCTATTGATTTCACCAGATCTCCTTTCATTGTTTTGTAAAGTGTTCCTTTATAGGGTTCCGTGTTCCGTGGATAATCCTCATTTGCCCACTTCTGTACCCGCTCAGACAGCGGTTTGTGTTCCGTGATCAGCTGCCGGATCGCCTCATGCTCCTGCAGAAATGTTTCACTGTCCATCCCGTTGCTTTCCTGCAGATAGGCATCAATCGCCTTCAGTTCTTTGATAGTTTCCTTCAGCCGGAAGCCGGCAAAGGTTTTCATTGCCAGGCGGTATGCCAGCGCTTTGTTTTTCTTGTTTATCGGAATCTTTTGTCCGTTCTGAAATGTGTACCACTTGAAGTATTTTCCATTCCGGGATGCAAAAAAGGTACCCTCCGGAGCGTTTCTTATATAATCTTCCAGTTCTCTGGTCAATTCCTGCAGACGTTTCTGCTCTTCTGTCATGAAATCTCTGATCTGCAATATAACACCTCCTTTTTCTGCAGCATCTGTCATGTGATCCATCCGGCAGGTCACGGTGGATGCAGTTCGTGATCCTGGATTGCTGTAATACAACTAAAAATGAGACCCCGAAAGGTCTCATCAAAAAGCTTTATTGAAAACAGGCAGGCCTTACCTGCGGTGCCATTTACATCCTGCATAGGGGAAATGGTACTGTAATACAGGTCCGGCTGTCAACCAGCAAATTGCCGGATTATTTTTTCCTTCTTCGTGCAAACAGCACGACACCTGCGATACCGAGGATCGCGATTCCCAAACAGACAGCAAAGGTGATCAGGTTCTTATTCATTCCCGAACCGGCAGAGGCCCTGCGGCTTCCCGGAAACTCCGGAGCAGGCATGTTGCCGGATCCCTGTGCTCCCGGATCAATGCCATCGGCAGGGACAGCAATCTCTGCTGCTTCCTGACCGCTTTCAGAAGCGGATGGTAAAGCAGCAATCTGAAGTTCTTCCGGCACCGCAATTCCCTGGTCAGATCCATTGGGTTCCGGCGCTGCAGTTCCCTGGTCAGATCCATTAGCTTCCGGCGCTGCCTCTCCCCTGCTGGGGCCGCCGTCGGAATCACCGCCGGGTCCATTTCCGCCTCCCATGCCGAAGGTCCCCATTGTATCGATATCGATCCCGGAAGCATCAACCAGTGCGGAAGCATCCTGCCGCTGCCCGTTATCTGTGGAAGGGATAATCCCGTCCAACTGTCCTTCGATGCTCTCCGCCCGGAGCTTCACGGTCTGACACAGCATTTCGGCGCCGGCCTGGTATTCCTCGTACGTGTAGAACGCCGTAGGATCCGTTTCCACCAACGGATCGATCTGGCTCCGGATCCTCTGGTAGACTTCGTCGAACCGTCCGCCGAGCACATATTCTTCCACCAGCTGTCGCAGATATGCATGGTACTGCTCCAGATATGTCTCATCTTCCAACAGTTTATCGAAAAACCTGGTGGCATTAAACGGGGTGTCGATCGCATCATTGATCATTTCAGACGCACCGTTTCCTCCCATGCCGCCTCCTCCCATGCCGCCGAAAGAGAGGTTATAATCCCACGGGAACATGTTAAGCTGCCCGTTATATTCATAGAGGTAATAATTGTGCGCCATCCCGCCCGAAAGGCTGTCTGAGTTGACCGCAAAGGTATGAACGGCCATATACCGGAGCAGGTTGTCCACGTCCATATAGGTTTCCAGGTCATTGCCCTCACTGATGTTTTTCAGTGCCGTCACGACCCGGCGGTGATCGGCCTTGGAAGTGCTGGTCACTTCTCCCTGCCAGATCGTAGAATAGCTGTCCAGATCGTCATCCGTATAATTCAGGTTGGCGCCTCCTCCTCCGGGACCGCCGCCGAAGCCTCCGGGACCGCCGGCGGATTCCCCTTCCATATCCGGAGCACTGCCCGGATCAGATTCTCCTCCGGCAGAATCACCGCTGCTTTCCCCTGGATCGCCATTTCCGGCGGCCGGGGCGCCGTTCGCTGCGGTTTCTGTTTCGGCCTCCGCTGCTTTTGTTCCGGCCTCCGCTGCTTTTGTTTCAGACTCCGCTGCGGTTTCCGCTTCCGGGGCAGCTTCCGGAAGTCTTACGGGTTCTGCAGGATCCGCCTGTATTTCATCCGGCGCAGCCGGGTCAGCCGGCACATTTCCTGCTTCCCCCTCACGGGAATCTCCTCCGCTGTCTCCCTGGGACTCTCCCTGTCCGCCGGCACTGCCTCCCGGAGAATCTCCTTCCCCGCCGGCACTGTCGCCGTCCGAATCTCCCGGCGCGGGAAACTCTCCTTCCGGTCTTTCCCCACCGTCGGAATCCCCGTCATCCCGGTCGCCCATGTTCATGCTGTCCGGTTTATACATTTCGCCGTCCTGCGTTCCGAAGTTCCGCAGCAGGAAACTGTCCTCTACCGCCTCCAGCGCCAGATAGACGCCCCAGTATTCTCCGTTTACAAAAATCTCCGCAAAGTTGTACAGAGACGCATCCGCCCCCAGATACCGGAACATATCATAGATGATGGCCTCCTTCATATTGGTGGCATCCGCATAATTGTTGTTGAGGATCAGCTTGTCCAGGCCGAAGCAGGTCTGTCCCTTTACATAATGGTCAAACTCCAGTTTGAAGCTGTACCGGTTGGTATCGGGATCCATCGCGATCGAGGACAGGCTGGTATTCCCTTTCGGGCGGATGGCAACATTGTTGATCCGTGTTCCGTTGATCACCACGTTGCAGGGAACAAATTCTTCCGCCAGCGCATTGTCCAGCATCTTGTTCCATTCCTCTTCATTCATCTCGATATCGATATGAATGATCTCATCCGTATCGAACAGCCGGGATTCATATGCCATGCTGACGCCGGAACCTCCCAGCTTATTGGAGAGTTTGTCCGCAAAAGCCATTGCAAGAAGGCACAGCACTACTGCAGCTGCTACGATCACTATGATTATTTTTGTAATATGTCTGTTTTCTACCATATGCTATATCCATGCTGAAGACAGGTTTTTCTGTTGTGATTTTCTGATCGGGCGGTCTTTCCCGCTTTATTGGGCCAGTCTTCTTAGAGAATGCTGAATTTGCAAGGTTTTCTTTTCCGACTGGCCCAATTTCGTCCGAACTTTGGGCCAGTCTGCTCCATAAACATTGATTTTTCAATGCTTTCTGATTCAACTGGCCCAATCAATTCTGCTTCAGGACATATACTCTCCGTTAAAAGCCACCAGGGTCGCACCGGAAACGCCGTTTACTTTATTGACCTGGTTCACAAATGCGGTCGTTTCATCTTTCACGCGGATCTCGGCGGTCAGTTCGATTCCGGCATCCGTTACGGTCTTGGACTTGACGATGTATTTGTCGACAGCGCCTTTGATGACAGCGAGCGCTTCTTCTTCCGCCTTGTCATCCGCGCAGTTCATGATCAGGATATAGGGCGTATGGCGGACTTTCCGGTTCACGAACACGACCAGGATGATGCCGATGATCACAGAACCGATGACTGCCAGCGGGATCATGCCGGCACCGATCACGATGCCTGCAGCGATCGCCCAGAACAGGAATACGATTTCCATGGGCTCCTTGATGGCCGCACGGAAACGGACGATGGACAGGGCACCTACCATACCAAGGGAAAGGACCACATTGGAGGTCACTGCCATGATGACAAGCGTCGTTACCAGGGACAGCCCGATCAGGGAAAGGGCAAAGCCCGTGGAATACATGACGCCGCTGAAAGTCTTCTTGTAGATCAGGAAAATAAACAGCCCGATGATCAGGGCAAACAGAAGGCCGACCAGCGTATCAACCACCGAAAACTCCTTTACGCTTTCCAGAAAACTGGATTTGAAAATATCATTGAATGTCATCTTTTATTCCTCCAAATCATTATCCAAATAAATGTCGTTATCCAAACCTCCTGCAGGCTCCGTACTTGGAAAACGCCTGCTGCCGGATGCCTTTCACCTGTATCAGATCCTGTATGACCGCCGGCAGAAAAGCGTCGAATTTCACTTCCAGGATCATATCTTCCGGTGTATCTGTTGCGCTGATGTCGAGTACTTCCTTTGTCAGAAATTCCTGTTGAAACAGGCTGGTCCGTATCCGGGAATCAAAGGTCACCCGGACATTTCCCGGCGGATAGATATACGGTTCCCGGATATAAGACACCAGCACCCGGGGCCGCATCAGCTGATAATGCATTTTCGTATACAGTTCCTGCACCAGGCCTCTTCCGTCATCCTTCATCCAGTCCAGGTCCCCGGCAAGGATCTTCCTGCACTCCTCTTCCGTAATCCTCGCATCATATTTAAGGCACAGAGTGTTGATCTTCATTTTCTTTTCCAACGTCAGAAAAGAGAAATCATCATTGTAATAACGGATCCGGAATTTTTCTCTCTTCTGTATGCCGTCCACCTTTTCCCGGAGCGCTTTATCATAGGCATTGTCAAAATAAATACTGCGGATCCGGTATGTTCCGTCCGGTCCGGTATGGGGATCTTTCAGCATGACATGCTGAAGCCGTTCCCTCATGGCAAGATAATCGCTGTAGGCAACGGCATATTTCAGTTCATGGCGGAAATGTTTTTCCTGCTCCATAGAATCCTCCTGCCGGCTGATCGTCTTAAGCCGGCTGCTTAATTTTCTGTTATATATACAATCATCGATTCAGGTTTATCCATGTAATATCCAACACAGTTACTTGTATATTTCGTTCTGTTCCGTCAGGATCATTCGGCAGAATTTTTGGGCCAGTACGATATCCGGAAGTTGATTTTACAGCATTCCTTTTATCGACTGGCCCAAAATTGCTGAGAAATTGGGCCAGTCCGTTTCAGGAACATTGATTTTAATGCATTCCGTCATTGGACTGGCCCAATCTTTATGAAGTGAAATAAAATGAAAAATATGTCAGCACCCCTCAGGAGCAAGCAGCACCCGGGCAACATCCAGCCTTCCCTGGATCTGGTCGATGATCATCTGCTCTGCCTTTTCCAGAGGCGCTTTGCAGATGGTAAATATATCTGTGCGGAATTTGCCGGAGCAGATCATTTCGAACAGCTGATGGATCTCTTCCTTTGTATAGGTAAAAGAGAATTTCAGATCGTATTCCATGGGACCCAGAGCTGCGGTGCGGATCTGCGCCGGGTTGGGATCGGAGCCGATGCTCATGATCTGGCCGTTGGGCATACACAGGTCGATACAGCCATACAGCGCATGAACATTGCCGGCCGCCTCAAAACAGACATGGGCGCCGCCTTCATGGGAAAGATACTTCTCTTTTGTCATCTGCAGATTTTCCGCTGTCGGCTCCAGGGCTAAATCAGCGCCTGCCGTCAACGCGCGTTCCAGGCAGGCAGGTTTCATATCAAACGCGATCACCTGTCTCGCACCGGCCAGTTTTGCGCTCTGCACAACGGAAAGTCCCACCGAGCCGCAGCCGAACACGACCGCGATATCCCCCAGCCGGAGCTGTGATCTGCGCACCGCATGAAATCCCACGCCTACCAGATCAAACAGTACTGCCTGTTCCAGCTCCATTCCTTCCGGGATCAGGAACAGTTCATTCTGCGGAAAACGAGACAGGATATATTCCGCATAGGCTCCCTGGGTGCCCGGTCCGATTCCCAGCGTATTGGGAAATGCATGGGCGCAGGTATTGGGATGCCCTGTATTGCAGGAATAACAATGTCCGCAGTCTCCCGGAGGTCCTACTGCTACCCGGTCACCGGCCTTTACGCAGGTGACGCCTTCCCCGACTTCTTCCACGATCCCCACAGATTCATGGCCCGGGATCGTACCCGGACTCAGGATCCCTTCGCTGCGGTATGCATGGATATCGGTTCCGCAGATCCCGCAGTATATGACCCTGACCAGAACCTCTCCGGGTCCGGCCTGGGGTTTATCGATCTCTACAAGTTTCATATTCTGTACACCGTTATATCGTACTGCTTTCATGATTTCTCCTTTATTGTTTTCTGCCTGACTTTCAGGGCTTCCCGGATCAGCTCCCGCACAAACGGCCTGCTGCTGTTGGCACGGCAGAACAACCCTTTTTTGTAATGATCCTTTGACTGAGATAACCGGAACATTTTTATATTCTTATTGATGGCATGCAGATTGGTCTCATTGCAGATCGAGATCCCCATCTGGGCCGCCACCTGGATCGGTACGGAAAGAAGCCGGTCCGAGTTCAGCATTTTGATATCCTCGCTCCTGATACCGTTATTCTCGGCGAAGATCCGTTTGGGCAGTTCGGGATCGTGATCATCATAGATGGCGGAAAGGATCAGCGGATACTGTTTCAGATATTTGATCAGCAGATCTTTGTCCGCCTCATCCTTTTCCAGATCCTCCTGAAACACCAGACTCCGTGCAATGATCAGATAGGGCTCTTCTTCTGCCAGTTCCTCAAATTCCAGGATCTCCCGGTTCAGATAGACCGGGAAGCAAATGGCGTTTACTAAGTCATATCTGCCATGTTCCAGGCCTTCGATCAGATTGAGATATTCCGCTCTGACCACATCGATCCGAAGTTCCGAATACTTTCTGTGTATATTTCCTATGGCTTCCAGCAGGGATTCGCTGATGCTCTGCTCCTCCTGCACTCCGATCACAATGGTGTTGTTGTTCCGGTCAAAGTTTCTCGTCAGCCGGATCTCTTCCATCATCTGATTGTACAGAGGTTTCATCTTCTGATAGAAATAATCTCCTGCATCTGTCAGACGTACGGTTTTGTGCTCCCTGACAAAAAGCGGAATGTTCAGTTCCTCTTCCAGATTCAGGATCTGTCTGGACAGGGTCGGCTGCGTGATATAGAAGATCCTTGCAACGGACGTAAAATTAAGTTCTTCTGCCAATTTGATAAAATAACCGATCTGCTGCAGTGTCATGAAGACCTCCCGTCTCCGTCAGAGTTCCATCAAACCTATGACGATCATTTATACAGATCGATTATACTGCATTCCCGGAATTATTTCTGCCCCTAAAAGCAGGATCGGGGGAACGCTGTCTTTACGTTCCCCCGATCCGTTCTTTCCTTACACGTTTCGCATTATTCGGGCAGCTCCAGACCGACCATAGCCGCTACTTCCGGAAGAATGATTTCCATTGCTTCAGAAGTGCCTGCTGCTGCGGCATACCCTCTTGCATCGGAAACACCGGTTTCAAAGAACGCTTTCTGGACCAGAGCAGCATCTTCTTCATTCAGGACATTCAGCTTGCCTCCGGCTGCTTCCAAAGCTGCTTCCACGCCTGCATCCATCGTGCTTGCCGTCTCACATGCGAAGGCCTGAGTATCTGCAACGGCTTCTTCAAAGATAGCCTTTGTTGCATCATCAAAGCTGTTCCACTTATCCAGATTGATTGTAATGAAGTTGCCAGCCGTGTAGGTTCCGTCATTCAGGAAGTACGGCATAACTTCATGAAGGCTCATGGAAATCAGAGCGGTAGATGACATATAGCCGGCATCCGCAACACCTCTGGACAGCTGATCATAATAATCCCACGGCATCATAGTAACCACATTGAATCCCAGCATTTCCATTGCCGTCTGGTTCATACCGATACCCATCTTAAGACCTTTCATGTCAGCCAAACTGGTATATTCGTTCTTGGTAATGAAGGAGTTGGAACCACCCGGCATGCTGCCTATCATATGAACATTGTTCTTTTCGATCTCTTCCTGAACAAGCGGAGCGGTCTTCTCATTCTTAAATGCAATGGTGTCCATCAGATTGATGGCATCTTCATAACTTGTGATCACCTGTGACGGGAAATTCAGAAGGGAAAGCTTGTCAGTATACATCGGCTGTCCGATTACCGACATGTCTGCTCCGCCCTGTCCTACAAATGCAAGTTCCTCTCCCATGGCTGCATATGTGCCGCCCCAGAAAACTTCCACCGTGATGGCGCCGCCGGACAGTTCAGCCAGCTTGTCTACCATATGAGTAATGAACTGGCCTGCAAATTCATTTTCGGAAAATGTGGTCGTCAGGACCAGATTCTGCGGTTCTACCTGTGCCGGCTCCTGCGCAGCAGCTGCAAATGCCATGCTGCATGAAAGCGCTAAAGTAAGTAATAATGCGATAAAACTTCTTTTTTTCATTTTGTAACCTCCGTTTTTATAAAACATTTCAATATTGATATCTGTATTGCTTAATAGCCCATCAGTTTAGGGATAAACTCCACGATCTGCGGAACCATTCCCATGATAAAGATCGCCACGATATCCAGTACAAAGAAGGGGATCACGCCTTTAAAGATCTCTGAAGTATTGATCCTGAGGGCGTTGGACACTGCAAACACATTCATTCCGATGGGCGGGGTCATGCCGGCTGCATCACACAGCATGACCAGGACCACGCACAGCACGAACGGATTGTAGCCCAGTCCCGTCAGGAGCGGGAAGACGATCGGCACGGTAATGATGATGATAGACGCAATATCCATGACACATCCGCAGATCACATAGAAGATCACAACAAGGGTAAATACCAGTATGGGGGCCATATTCGCATTGGCAATGGCCTTTGCCAGATTATCCGCCAGTCTGGTCATGGAGATAAAACGGCTGAAGATCGATCCTGCTATGATGATCGGGAAAATGCCGGCGTTCATGACCGATGCTTCCCAGATGCAGTGAATGATCCTTTTCGGCTTCACTCTCTTGATCAGCGCATAAATGATCAGAGCCACCGATGCTACTGCTCCGGCTACCGTGGAAGGAAACAGTCCTGTCAGGGTACCGCCTACAATCAGCGCAAACACCAGGATAAAGGGAATCAGATACCTGAGGGATCTTACCTTTTCCTTCATGGGGACCTTTTCCAGTGCATCCTTGCCAGGAACCTTCTTCGGGAAGATCAGGATATATACCCGGATGCAGAGACACAGCAAGATGATCATGATGATCCCCAGAGAGAGTCCGTACATCAGTGTCGTTCCGATCGACAGATCTGTCATCAGACAGAACAGGATAATGGGGACGCTGGGAGGGATCAGGGAAGACAGAGATCCTGCGCCTACGATTGCCCCGAGGGAAAGCTTTCTGTCATAATGGTTTTTTTCCAACTGCGGCATGGCGATCTTGCCAAAGACCACATTTCCTGCCACCGAGATTCCGGAGCAGGCGCCGAAGACTGCATTTGCTCCGACGATGGCGTATAAAAGTCCGCCGCGGGATCTGCCGAACCATTTGTTCATGGAATCAAATGCGCCCTGGGCGATCCCCGTCTCTCCCGCCAGTGTTCCCACCAGCATGAACAGAGGCAGGACCGCGTATGTATAATTGGCTCCCAGAGTAAAAGGCGCCTGTGTAAACTGTAAAGTCAGGATCTTCGTTCCGCCCAGGAGTAAAAATCCGAGAAACGAACTGCCGATCATAGAGACCCAAATGGGAACTCCGATAAATACAAGCACCATCAACAGTGCAAAAACACCGATCCCGATCCATGCTGCTGTTGCCATATCAGTGTTCCTCCTTTTTCTGTTTCTTTGTTCCGGTTTGGTGCTGCGCTTTCCCGGCTGTATCACCACCGGCTATCGCCTGGTGTATCATTTCGGTATCTTCCGTCAATCCTTCTGCTGCCGGCTGAGGCAGAGCGCCCATCCTCCGTTCCGGAGCGATCAGGAATTCCCGGAACAAGGACCACAGAAACGCCAGCGCCACCAGCAGATATCCGATGGCAATGACTGCCGCAAAGGGCCATACCGCAAAGGCATTGGCCGCCGATGAAGACCGGGTGCCGGATGTCAGCTTATCCACCATCAGAGAAAACTCACACTTACACAGGAACACACACATGACCATGCCCAGTAAATAGCCGAATACCTTAACGGTCTTCTGCAGTCCCTTCGGAAATTTGTTGCTGAGCAGATCCACCACGGTGTTGCCCCGTTCCACCTGGATAAAGCCCATGGAAAGGAATACCACCGGAATATTCAGATATGCTACCCAATCCGTTCCGTTCGGAAGGCTTTTGGAAAAGATCGTTGTTCCCAGAGAATCTGCGGTACTGAGTATGGCGATCAGTACCAACGCCAGCCCTGCGGCCAGTGAGAACCCGTACATGATCTTAAATACGACCCTGTCGATCTTCTCCGCCCATACATGCGTTTTCATGCTCTCCTCCTTTTTCGATCTGTCAGGATCTGTGCGGCAGTTCCACCTCTGTGCAGCCGTTGATCCAGATGGTATCCTGGATATCCTTGATCCACCAGATCAGTTTCACCAGATACTTTCCGTTCTTTACATATTTATCGGTAACCACCGAAAAGACTTCCGCCGTATCCCTGGTAAGGCCGTGACTGTTCACATGGGCATGTTCCATTCCGGGTGCCTGTTCGATCCAGTGCACATAATAGGGGCTCTCCGGTACCGGTTTCCCGAAAGCTGCGTGGGTTTCCGGCGGCATGATGCTCCATCGGATGGAGTGGATCCTGCCTGCATCCCCCATCCAGTTATTTATGGCATGGACGGAAACATCTCTTCCGAAGAAATTGATGATGGCAGCTCTCATATCGCCTTCTGCAGCATGGATGTCCGCTGTATCCACATCCATATTCTCGTTTTCCATCTTTTCATTCAGAGCCTCGCCTCTTCCGTCTTCCACCATGAAAGAAGCCTTCGCTCCGTCCGGAACCCGGGGAGTATAATCGGATTTCTTCGGAAGTCTTAAGATTCCGTGGGCATCTTTCACCATCGTTTTTTTCACTTCCGGGTCAAGGATCTCTTTTTTCATGGTCCTGGTTCCACCCAGGCCCTGGCCGAAGGGGAAGGCCGGCAGAACGCTTTCAATGATCGGTCCCTCCAGCACATGGGCCGGTTTATCACCAATCTTCACATCCTCCCAGTATCTGGGCTTGCTGCCTCTTATCTCTTCCTTTTCCCAGACAGACTTCATATAGGCATAGTCCGAATCGGTATAAATGTGGTCTTCCTTCTGCATCCAGTCCGGATCTTCCCAGAAGCCCATGAATCCCATGGCCTCAAAATCTTCGGGCTTTCTGCCCGGTTTATAGGTCTTTACGCTTTCCACATAATGAATGCCGACTTTATTGACGATCTCGCCTCTCTGGTTGTAAACCGTTCCTGCGTTATACAGTGCTGTGGAACGATATACAGAGCCTTCTGCAGGAGTCAGATCGAGCATCTTTCTTTCATCGGTCACGAAATACAGGGTGTCGCCCGGATAAATATCCGTATAATTTTCTACCCAATGGCTGGCCTGGGATACCAGAAGCGTATCTCTGGCTTCCGGCGGAAAGGCACTGGTATAGACATCGTCCGGAGCCCCGAAGGTCATGTATGCCGGAATGTCCTTATAGCCTGCTTTCTTCGCATATTCCGCATCATTGAACAATGGATTCTCCTGCTCATATTTCGCATGGTTATATTTCACCATTGCTTCTGTCACAGGAAGAACGGGTCCGATCCCCGGCGTCTCCTTTGGAAGGGTTCCTTCGATCAATGCCTTCACATTGATCGATCCTCTATTGTTAATGGCCTGTGCCTGCGCCCACCATTCATCCAAGGCTTTCTGTTCTCTTTCATCATACTGCCCCGGATAACGGACAATGAAATCATCGGGATTAAACTCTCTCATATTCCTTAAATCTCCTTCTATTTCCGGTAATAAGGCCGGATATCTCTGCTGATCGATATTTCTTTTATCAATACATTTTCTGTATTTCACAGATTCATAGTAACATTGCCATTACTGCCTGTCTAATTGCATAAGCGGATGAATCGATACAGATTCTGTATTGATATGCATGATAGATTTTCCGTAACAGTACAGCCGTTTGCCGGCTGGGTCTGAGCAGTTATGATCTTACACAGAATGAGTGGAACCAGAAATGAATATTACGACACAACGATTTGTAAAATACAGGATGCTGTTACTCCGGCATAATATAACTTACCACATCTTCTGCAGCGTTTCTGGTTGTCGCAGAGGAAATGACATCTGCTTCCTCCTGGGCGGAAGTGCCTACCAGCAGAACAGCCACAACACTCTGGTCAACCGGTATACCCAGCATCTCACGGAATTCTTCCCGTCTTGCCCCATTCAGCACCATGGTCGGAGAGGAGACAATCTTGGTCCCGTAGCCGAGAAGATTGGCTTCCACAGACATATTCTGGCATGCAAGTCCTGCATCGAAGTCCGAGCCGTCTTTGCAGGAAATGACGATAGCCAGCGGCACATCGGCAACTCCCGCTTTGGCACCGCCGCCTCCCGGAGCCGGTGCGGATTCTCCTCCGGACTCGCCCGCCGGTGCACCTTCAGATCCGCCTTCGGGACCGCCTGCCGGTGCAGCCTCTTCTGCAGACTCTCCCTGTGAGTCTGCAGAGTCGCCTTCCGAATCCCCGGCCGGCATGCCCATACCGCGGGCAATATCCTGCAGGACCTCTGCATCCGTGATCACGGAAAAATGCCATGGCTGACTGTTGACCGCACTTGGCGCATTGATCCCTGCATTCACGATACGGGTAATATCTTCTTCTGCCACCGGATCCTGTGTAAAGGATTGGATGGTAGGAATATCTTCAACAAGCGAGAGTGCATCCGGCTGTGCATAAACTGTCATCGCCGAAAGCATTACAACTGCCAGCGCGCATACCACAATCTTTCCTGTCATGTTTCTCATAAAAAGCACTCCTTTCTTATTCTGCCGGTACTGTTTCCTCTGTTTCCGCAGCAGGGCTTTCGCCATCTGATCCTCCTGCAGGGCTTTCACCCGGTGCGCCGCCTTCGGGGCTTTCACCTGCGGATTCTCCTTCACCGGAATCACCGGCGGATTCTTCGCCCGATTTACCCTCTGGACTTTCACCGGCGGATTCACCAGAACCGGCACCGCCTCTGGACTCCGCACCGCCGAAGACTTCATCATACGTAAATCCGTGTGCGCTCTTTTCGGCCAGGACGGACAGATCCACGCCATTTTCCGACGGATCATAGACTTCCGGATCATATTCGACTGCTGTAGTCTTATCAGCTGCAAAGCATGCAGCAGAATTTTCCAGGATCCGCGGTTCTACGCTGTTCACATAAGTCTGCGTGGTACTCCCCTGCCATTTCAGAGCGCCGGCAGCCCAATCGCTCATCAGATAATCATCGAAAGTGCCGGGGACCGGAGCTTCAGCACCTTCACCTGCTTCATTGACTGCAAAGCTTCCGTTATAGATACCGCCGTCAAATACATTGATCACGACTTCACCCTCACCGGTCACATCGCCGGTAAGAACGGCACCGTCATACAGATTGACGGTCAGGGAATTTCCTTCTTCACAATGAATGACCCCGGTCAGTTCTGTATTCCACAGATTGACGGTCATGATCCCTCTGGTAACGGAGATCGCTTCCTCAGATCCGGGCGTGCATGCCACACCGATCAGATTCACCTCCGTACGGCCGCCGCCTTCCGCCACGGCAGCACCGGTCTCACTGGCAAGAGACCCTCCGAACATGAAGAACCTGCTTCCTTCTGAGGACTCCGGACTGGGAAGCGCCTGCAGTCCGTTGACTGCATTTCCCGCAGCATTTACTTCACAGTTATCCAGAACGACTACAGAATGATCATGGGCAACCACCACGCCGGTCGCCTTTGTGGTATGAATGACAGAATCCTTCAGCAGGATGATCGTGGAACCGGCGCAGAAGATACCGGGCGAGCTTCCGCCCTCTGTCCGGATGTCCAGATTCTCTGCCGAGATAAAGCCGCCGCCGAAATCAGACGCCAGTGCTCCCGACGTCTCACCGCGGGTATGGATCTTCGTATCTTTCACATATACATGGCCCATATAGGTCGTATCGATGCCGTGTCCGGAAGAATTGTCCGTGTCGATCGTTCCTCCGTTGATGGTCACTTTCGCCATGGCAGCGGCAAAAACACCGTTGGAATAACTCTCCGGATCAGATGTGATCGAAGGATTGTTCAGCGTCACTTCTGTCCCCTGGCCTGCCGCCAGCACGACGGCACACATGCCGTACTGATTGGGGATCTGGGCCGTGATATCTTCATCCGTTGCATAACCGGCGCCATAGAAAGCCGCATCGTCAAATGTCATCGTCTCTCCGGAAACATAAACTGCAGATGCCCCGGGCAGATGTTCGCTGACATAAGAAGTCTCCTGTGCTGCTTCCGCTGCCTGCACAGTTTCGGCCGCTCCAGGCATCTGTGCTCCTTCCGGTGCTGCAGATACCGTGCCCGTCATCACCAGACAGGCTGTCATGAGAAATGAAATGATATAAAACTTTTTCATTGCTGTCTCCTTTCAGAATCCATGATATAGATTGTCTTCATGGTACGCTTCCGGATAGCTATTAACAGAGACATTTCGACACAATTACTTGTAAAATACATCACTTCACGGAAAAACTGCGATTTGGCAGGAGGCTGCTGTCATTATCATGAAGAATTGGGCCAGTCAGAAAAAGAAATGCTTTAATTCCAACATCCCTGAAATCGACTGGCCCAATTCTTTTCCGGCTTTGGGCCAGTCGGAAAAAAAAATGCTTTAAATCCAACATCCCTGTATCGGACTGGCCCAATTCTTTTCCGGCTTTGGACCAGTCGGGAAAAAGAAAACCCCGGACCGGCAAAAAGCCCGGTCCGGAGTCTTCAGCTGTTAACTCGAAAGAAAAGTTTCAGATCTACTCTACCGTGATCGTCTTGGTAATGTCACCGACTGTCACCGTGTGCTCGCCGGCTTCATCAATCACCAGATCCATTTTGATGATCCTCCAGGAACCGCCGTTCACAGCCATCACCTTCTGGGCAGCAACTTCACCGTCGATGGCAGCATTCACGGTGATCATACCGTCGGCGCCGTTGTTCCACAGCAGGCTGTATACGCTGAACGGTTCTCCTGATTTAATGCCGTCAATGGTCTGGTAGGAGGTGGAGGTGCCGCTGCTGGTTTCTTCGGTCACTTCTGTAGTAGACTTCGGGAGTACCAGCGTATCAAAGACAAATTCCGGTTCGGTGCCGTAACGCATGCCGTACTTGTAGCACAGCAGCGGATCGCCGAAATTCTCCGGCACACTGTGATCTTCGCTAGTCTTCAGCATAGCAAGAAGAATCATGCGGGTCCAGTTGTCAGCACCCATATCGCCTGCCATATCTTTCCACTGTGCTTCACTTGCAGCACTGTCGCGGGCGACTTCGGAAATGATCATACCGGCCGGTTCTCTGTCACCATAAACGATCTGCGCATAGACATCCGGTTCGGTCGTAATGATGATGCCCTGGATACCAGTACCATGGTCTGCAGTACGGGTAAAGGTCATATAAAGGAGCGCATCTGCATTTTCGACGGTCCATGCATCGGGCTCCACGCAGTTACAGACGATGACCAGTTTCTTGCCGAAATCTTTCGCATCTTCCACAATGTATTCTGCCTGGTCATTGTAGGAAGTCAGGTCAGCAACGACCACATCTGCTTCTTCCATATCTTCCACTACTTCTGCATACTGGCTGAAATACTCGACCAGCTTATCCTGTGCGATGCTGGAAGCGGTGGATTCCACATAAACCTTCAGAGACTTATCCAGCGGAAGCAGATTGTCATCATTCTTGACAAGGATCGTGGATTTTGCCATTAACTGACGCTCTAATTCCACTTCTTCCGGATTACGGGCAGCTTCCAATGTCTCATTATCGGTGATCTCCCACTTTTCTGCAGCAAATTCAGGGCTGGCGGATAATTCAAGTGCTTTCTGCCCGTCAGAATACGGATTCTCAAAAATGCCGGACGCAAACTTGCTGGCTAGGATGCGGCAGGCAGCTTCCTTGATCCGTTCCGGTGTGATGAGACCCTGATCCAATGCATCCTTGACAGTGCCAACACCAAGGATGCCGGGGCCGGATTCTTCCAGAGCGAGTTCCGGGCTGCCTGCGCCGGGTGCGCCTAACTGATCAACACCATTGTTGATGACCCATGCATAACGTTCCGGAAGTGTCAATGCTGCAACATCGGTCTCTTCCGGGCCTCCTTCGTCATAGATACCGATCGCCATGCCGTTGCCGACTGCGCCCCAGTCCGTCAGAACGATGCCGTCATATCCCAGTTCATTGCGCAGATAGGAAAGGGAAACTCTGTCGTAGTCGACCTTCACACCTTCGCCGATACCCTGGTTGTAGGAGTTGCTCATGATCCACATGGTGCCGGATGCAATGGCTGTTCTCCAGCCGTCAAACCAGGAGTCAAATACCATGGCGTCGGAATGAGAACCTGCATACTGGAATCCGACATAATGCTTGGTACAGGTCTGGATGCCTCCCTCCTGCGTCGCTTCCACTTCTGTTTTTACTACTTCTGCTACATATTCCGGATTCTCACCGTTCTTGGATGCAAGTTCCACGACCGGCTGCAGGATCACATGGTAGCCGATCGCTCTGGTCTCTTCCGCATACATCTTGTAGATCTGTGCAGCAAGTTCCATATCATGGGCATAGACAAATGCATTCTTCGGGGAGTCAATATATCCGCCCCATGCATTGTACTGTCTGTCACAGGAAAGAGTGACCGGGACACCGAGACGGGTCTCCTCAGCGATCGCCTGCATGACATTGTGTGCGCCCACCTGCATATCCGGAGTCCCGTTGGAGTTGTCCAGATAGGTGGTAATACCATACTGTGTGATGTAGAACCACATGGAGGCATATTTCTCACCCCATGTAAAGTCCTGATCATACAGAGTATGATAATTGTAGGTAACGCCTGCGTTGTCGCCGCATGTGCAGACATGGTACATCAGCATGCAGCGTTCTTCGTCAGTCATCTGTGCATACAGATCTTCCACCCTGTCTTCGACCGGCTGGCGCCAGTCTTCATAGATATCCAGTTCGCCGTTCTTGTTCAGATCCTTAAACTTCAGGGCATCTGCCTCGATGATCGGGGTGCTTTCCAGATATCCCAGTTCCGCCTGATCGCCTTCCGCCGGGATCACCAGATACTCGATGGGATCAAATCCGGTTTCCTCTCCCTGCCATCCGGTGGTCGTAAAGCCGCCTTCCTGCTGCCCTCCTTCTGACTCACCTTCGCCTTCTGCTTCTGCAGACTCGCTGGCATCCTCTCCGGATTCACTTTCCGGCGCAGCCTCTTCAGCAGACTCGCCTTCCGGAGATTCGCCTTCCGCAGATGCATCTTCCGCAGATCCGCCTTCGGAATCTGCCGGTGCGTCGACTGCTTCCGCAGCGACAAACCCGCCTTCCGGAGCGGCAGATACGGCATAGGCCGAACCGATGACCATCACAAGCGACAGGACCAGCGCCAATAAAGCTGCAAATGTTTTCTTCATATTGTCCCTCCTCTGCTTATTGTTTACATAATATTGCAAATGATATCTTACCCATTCACACATCCCGGGAACATGCAATTTCCAGTACAAGTGTTTGTATTATCCTGCACAGGCACATCCTGATCCCGGCCAGTATCCGTATGCGGCCATTCCGGATTCCGATACAGCAGCGCTTGCAATGTCGCTGCCTGGATATTAACATAAACAACAGCACATACATGAATGCCTTTACTTCAGGAGTCTTTGATATGAATACTGCAGACAACAATCTGACACAGGGAAATGTCTTCCGGAAACTCTGGATGTTTACCCTTCCCTTTATCGGAGCCAACCTGCTCCAGACGCTCTACGGCATGGTCGACCTGTATATTGTCGGCCGCTATGCCGAGACTGCGGACGTTTCGGCGGTCTCGATCTCGGGAACTGTCATTTCCACTTTTCTGATGTTCCTGATCGGCCTGTCTGTCGGGGCGACTGTCATCATCGGCCAGAAGGTCGGGGCAGGTGACCGGTCCCTGCATTCCGTCATCTCGACAGCATTTACGCTGTCACTGATCGCCGGTGCAGGCCTGATGGTGATCGTTGCGGCTCTTACCGTCCCGCTTCTTGGCTGGATCAATACCCCGGAAGAAGCCATGAAGGGGGCTGTTTCCTATATGCTGATCTGCAGCATCGGCTATCTCTTTCAGTCGGTCTATAATATGCTCGCCGGAATTCTGCGGGGAATGGGAGATTCCAGATCTCCTCTTCTCTTTGTAGGCGTTTCCACTGTATTTAATATCATCGGCGATATCATCCTGATCGGCATCTGCGGACTCGGCGCTGCCGGTGCTGCGATCGCGACCGTTCTGGCGCAGCTGTTATGCATGGTATTCGGTATGATCTACGTCAGGAAAAAAGGGTTCGCTTTCGATTTCCGCCTGAAAAGCTACCGGCTGCAGAAAGAAGAGGCGTCCGCACTTCTGAAGATTGGCATTCCCGTTGCCCTGCAGGAATTTCTGGTCATGTTCTCGTTCATCGTGATCGCAGGGATCATCAACCGCTTCGGACTGAACGCTTCTGCCGGAGCAGGCATCCTGGATAAGATCTTCCTGTTTGCCACGATCCCGACCTTTGCATTCAATTCGTCGATCTCAGCCATGGTGGCACAGAATATCGGGGCAAAAAAACGAAAGCGCGCAGTCAGCTGTCTGCTGTACGGCTCCCTTCTCAGTACGCTGTTTGCTATTGTCTTCTTTTTGCTGGGGCTTCTGATCCCGGAGAAAATGGTCGGGATCTTTACCACCGACCCGGGTGTTATCTCGGAAGGCGTATCCTATTTTGCAGGATACAAATATGAATACATTCTCTGCTCCCTGGCCTTCTGCATCAATGGTTTCATCAACGGCACCGGCCATACCAGGCTGACGCTGATCAACAATGTGGTCTCTACCTATGTGATCCGCATCCCCGCATGCATCATCGCGGGCAGCATTCTGCATACAGGACTGCTCGGTGTCGGCTATGCGCTCCCGGCTGCTTCTCTGGTCCAGGTGATCATCGGCCTTGTTTTTCTCTTTTCCGGACGCTGGAAACGGGATGTTGTTTCCGCAGAATCAAAACCACCGGCTTAGCCGGTGGTTTGCTCTGCGGCTATAAGCCGCTGTTCCCGGCTTGCCCCTAAAGGGGCTCTGAAAGGTTCGCCTTCCGCGCTTCATTCCCGGCCGGCTCTTAAGAGCCTCTTTCTATTGCCCTACTTTACCGGCTCACCCGTAAACGGGTCGAAGTATTCCTTGAGCGTCATCTGGTCGTACTCCAGATCTTCCTTGAGCTGGTTGCGGATATATTCCTGGATCTTCTTCG
>JAFWOB010000235.1 GCA_017510065.1 Parasporobacterium sp. | reverse complement strand
TCCGGAAGATGTCCTGGAAGAACTGATGCCATGGTCAGGATCACTTCCCCCAGAGTGCAGAAAACAAAACCAGAAAAGCTGATCGATGCCGCCCTGATGGGCGGCACCTTAAATGCGCGGGCGAGTTATTTACCTGAAACGTTTTTTTTGATTGTTTGCGATAATATTTGCCGCAAATTAAAACTTAGATCATTGTTTCTCAAATGCCTTTGGATCAGCAGCAATGAATTTAAAGGATTCTTGCCTTAGGTGGGTCCAACCAGTTTCTGCAGGCTGGACCCATGCGGCGAACCCATCCTGAATTCCCGATGTAAATGGGTCCAAAACCTAATAATCTTTGGACCCATTTACTGCAAAAATCCTATATTTTCATAACAGGTGATCCAAAGCAAAGGGAAAGAAGGTAAGATCATCATACCTTCAGAAAATGTTTTCTGCCGGAATTCCAAAATAGTAATCGATCTGCTTCTGGATCTGAGCCGGAGTGAGCCTGATGGTATCTGTTTCAGCAGTGCAGATAAGATTTTTCCCCGGGATGAAGCCATTTTCGAAATATACATACATTTTATCTGCATTCTTTCTGCAGTAATAGGTCAGTTCCGACATGCCAAAGTGTTCCCAGAGATAGATCTCGCCGGTCTCCGGGTGCATGATCATAAAATCCGGATAAAACACCACTTTCCCATCGCGAAATGAAATCCTGCATTCATAACGATAAGGGATATTAGCCAGAAACAAAGCATTTGCGATCGCCTGCTCAGCCAATGATTTTACCAGATCTCCTTTCATCGTTGGATAGAGTGTTCCTTTGTAAGGCATAGGATTCTTCTCGTAAGGAGTGCTCATCCAGTGACGGACGTCCTCCGCAACAGAAGGACGATCAGAGATCAGCCGGCGGATTTCCTCATGATTGTTAAGATATTCCGTAATGTTCAGATTACCTGCATTTCGAAGATATGCCTTAACTGCATCAAGCTCCTCCTCCAGCTGCTGCAGAAGATATTGATAAAATGTTCTGGATGCAAGCAGTTGCGCCAGACTTCTATCGGCTTTTCGGATCAGGTTTTTTACCCCGTTCCTACAGGTGAACCATTTAGTAGAATTTCCATTTCTGACGGAGAAAAATGTTCCTTCCGGCAGCTGCGCCAACCTTTTTTTCGTGTCTGCGATCATAGACTGCAGACGGATCTTTTCTTCGAACATTTGTTGTTTCAGCATCTGTTGCACCTCCTGATATGTCTAATCTTATGCTAATGTGTCTCTTGGTCCTGTAATATGTATTTCTGCACAATAAAAATGAGACCCTTCCGGATCTCACAAACAGCGCCGATATGAAAATAGAAACCTCGTTGTTTTCGCATATGTCTACCATAGTGTAATACAGGCCGGTTTGTCAAGGGAAAAAATCATTTCCGTTTGAATGGATTTGCGGCGGGAGAATATAAACCCTTTCAATCACCATTGGAATGAATGCATTGAAAATATAAGGTTTTTTTATTCTATGGGTCCAAACAATTTGGAAATGCCGGACCCATCATCAAATAAAACACCGAATTCCCGATACCTATGGGTCCATAACTTGAAAAATCTTGGACCCATTGCGAGTGAGAATGTTGATTATTCATGGCATAGAAACCAATAAGCCGGAAGCAATCATTGAAAAGCCAGACCCGGCAGCCACTCCGATGAAAAAACATGGTGCGTTCAGCACCTCTTTATTATAATATAGAATAGAATCCGATCAGTGAAAGAAAGGAAACACCATGCAAGAAAATAACAAGCGACGACACAGATACAGGCGGTTATTGCTGCATTCATTCAAGTATACCGGAGCGAGCAAGATCTTAGGCGGTTATCTGATCTTCTTTTTCCTGGTTGCTGCCGTGATAACGCTTTTGGAACCGGGGATCGCCAATTACGGGGACGGGCTGTGGTTTACATTTGCAGTTTCCACAACTGTGGGATTTGGCGATGTAACTGCTGTAACATTAGCCGGAAGGATCCTGACCGTGATCCTTTCTATTTATTCGCTCGGTATCGTGGCGATCTTTACTGCCGTGATCACGAGTTTCTTCATGAATATAGCGAAAGCACAAGCTTCCGAAAGTGCAGCTGAATTTGTGGATGACCTGATGCATCTTACGGAACTGTCAAAGGAAGAGCTGCAGGCAGTATCGGACAAGGTTAAAGCTTTTGTAGATGGCAAATAAAGGAGGCATACAATATGTTTACAAAAGAAGACAATCAGGTGTTGGATCGTATCTTACAGGCGCGCTGGACCTGCCGCAGCTTCAGCGACGAGATCCCGGAAAAAGAAGAAGTGGAAGCGGTCATTGAAGCCGGGCGGATCGCGCCGTTTGCATCCATTTCCTCGAAAGATGTGACCCCCTTCCGGCATTTCTTTGTCCTGTTCAAAGGTGATCCCAGACTGCAGGTCATTGACCGGCTGATCAGGGAGCAAAGCGCGGTAGACCTTGAAATCGTGAAGGCAGAAGCAGAAGTGGACAGCTTTCTGAAAGAGCATCTGGCCGGTTTGGAAGGACTCTGGTCCAATGTGGCGCAGAACGGAGCTGCCGTATTTCCGGATCCGCCCTGTATGATCGTGGCAGCGGAATGGCGCGGTGCCAGAAGAGCCGAACGCCAGAGCCTTGCGCATATGATGGAAAATATGTGGCTGAAAGCCACTGCACTGAACCTGGATTTTGGCTTGCTGTCCGTGATCGAGAGCATGGTGGACAACCAGGAATTCTGCGATCTGTTCGGACTTCCTGTGGAAAGATATGGTTTTCTTGCCTGCGTCCTTGGACACCGGAAAGGTGAGGTAAGGACAGCGCACCCGGCTTCCGCCGAGATCCACTGGCCTGAGGATTGCTGAGAATTAAACGGCATGTTATGCTTTCCGTGCTGTTATGGTTGGCAAACGGCACGGCGTTCTATAAAAAGGAGGATATGCAATGACAGAAAGATCGGCAGTATATTTTACAACATTTAAAGCGACACCCAGGGAAACGCTTCTGCAGAAACTCCACCGGCTCATGAAGACGGCCGGCTTCGAGCAGATCGATTTTCAGGATAAATACACCGCCATCAAGATCCATTTCGGAGAGCACGGCAACCTGGCGTTTCTGCGGCCCAATTACGCCAGAGTCGTGGCGGACTATGTCAAGGAGCTGGGCGGAAAACCGTTCCTTACGGACTGCAACACCCTGTACGTCGGAAGTCGGAAAAATGCGCTGGATCATCTGGACACCGCATATATGAATGGGTTTTCCCCGCTGCAGACCGGCTGCCATGTGATCATCGCCGATGGCCTGAAGGGCACCGATGAAACGCTGGTTCCCATCAACCTGGAATATGTGAAGGAAGCCAAGATCGGCAAGGCGATCATGGACGCCGATATTTTCCTGACCCTGAGCCATTTCAAGGGCCATGAGGAAGCCGGATTCGGCGGTGCTCTGAAAAACACCGGCATGGGTTGCGGCTCCCGGGCCGGCAAGATGGAACAGCACAGCGACGGCAAGCCCACCGTCAGACAGGACAAATGCATCGGCTGCCGGGCCTGCGCCAAGATCTGTGCCCATGACGGCCCGCAGTTTGAAAACGGCAAAGCCCGGATCGATCACGACCGCTGCGTCGGCTGCGGACGGTGTCTTGCCATCTGCCCGAAGGACGCAATCGAGCCGTCCTGGCAGGACTCTGTCAAACTGTTGAACTATAAGATTGCGGAGTATTCCTATGCAGTGCTGAAAGACCGGCCGTCCTTCCACATTTCCCTGATCTGCGACGTTTCTCCGTTCTGCGACTGCCATGCGGAAAATGATATCCCCATTATCCCTGATGTAGGTATGCTGGCGTCCTTCGATCCCGTAGCGTTGGATCAGGCCTGCGTGGATCTGTGCAACAAAATGCCGGTGATCGAGGGCAGCAGACTGGACGATCATCTGAAGGAATTCGGCGACAAGGACCCGGATCATGAGCATTTCCATATGAATCATCCGGATGCGGAATGGAAGACCTGCCTCGAGCATGCGGAAAAGATCGGGATCGGCACCCGCGCGTATGAACTGATCACGATCTGAACAGGAATTGTATTTTGTTCGTTGGGATGCGAAAGCGCCGGACAGTAAAGCTTCGTCAGGAAGCCGCGCTGTCCGGCTTTTTTACTTCCAGTAAAGAAAAATACACCACGCCTGCCAGCACGATCACATCTCCCAGGATCTGCAGCCAGGTGGGAAGCTCCCCGAACAGGAAAGATGCGGCAATGCCGGCGATGACCGGTTCGCACAGTTTTGAAGCAGAGACAAAGGCGGGCGAAAAATATTTCAGGCACCAGCTGAAAATGGAGTGGCCCAGAAGTGTGGAAAAGACCGCCAGCAAAAGACCCGATAAAATGGAAGTCCAGCCATAGCCGAACATCGGGATCTGCCGGATCAGGATGATCAAGACCAGGGTCAGAGCGCAGAAGACATAAACGATAAAGGTGTATGACGTGGTGCTGGCTTCCCGGCGCACGGAGCGGCCCAGCAGGGTATAGGCGGCCACTGCAATGGCGGCGATCAGCGAAAGGATATCCCCGTACAGTTCATTTCCCGCCATGGAGGAATCGGAAAGCGCCATGATCACGCTGCCGGCCAGGGTAATGGCGATGGCCAGGATGCTTTTCCCTCCCAGGCGGCCCTTCATGAACAGGCAGTAACCGAGGGCAACCCAGATCACCTCCGTGCAGACAATGATCGTAGAGCTGGCAACGGAAGTATGCTGCAGGGATTCAAACCAGGTCCAGAAATGCACCGCCAGCAAAATGCCGCTGATGACGGACTTGAGAAGAAGTTTCCGGTCAATGTGCGCCAGCTCCTGCCGAATCGTTTTCCGGCTGAAGACATAAGGCGCCATGATAAGCACCGTCCACAGCAGGCGATAGGCTGCGGTTACAACGGACGGCGCCGAAGAAAGCCTGACAAAGATCGCCGAAAAAGAGATCCCCAGGATGCCTACGACAAGCAGTATGATCGGATGGTCATAGATCAGTTTCTTCATGATGAAAGACTATAGCATAGAAGAGAGCGGAATCACAGCCTTTTCGCCGCTTCGCCCGATAGTCTTCCGGAGGATCCTCCTCAAAATGCAGCATCAATGAAAATGAGAAGGGTTCACCCTACTCAAAATGCGGCATTTGCGAAAATAAGTAGGGTCCACCCTACTCAAAATGCGGCATTTGCGAAAATAAGTAGGGTCCACCCTACTCAAAATGCGATATCAATGAAAATGAGAAGGGTTTACCCTACTTAAAAAGCGGCATCAATGAAAATGAGAAGGGTTCACCCTACTTAAAATACGACATTTGCGAAAATAAGTAGGGTCTACCCTACTTAAAAAGCGGCATCAACGAAAATGAGAAGGGTCCACCCTCCTTAAAAAATGGCATCCATGAAAATGAGTAGGGTCTGCTCCGAAATTGGGCGAAGGAGCGCTGAAGTCAGAGACAAACTGTCACTTCACAAGCTTCCAAACCCGGTTATGCAGTCGGGTCAGGAGAGCGGCAATCCCAAAAGCCAGTGCCAACATGATGATGATCACCACTGGCGCCAGCATGTAATTGCCGCCGAAGGTAAAATTGTAGATGTCCGGCCAGGAGCGGGTGAAGACGACATTGACTGTGTAAACTATGGCATAGATGGCGGTAGGGATCACGCCGATCAGGCAGTCTTTCAGCGAGAACCTCCAGCCCGGCGCAACTCCGGGAACAGCCCCCGGCGCGTCTCCAAAAGCGGCGTCTCCGGTACCGGCAGCAGGCACAAAAAAGATAAAATCCACGCAGCCCGCCAGTGGATTAAGCAGGTGAAGGAACAGATTGTTGCCGGTAAACAAGGAAAAATAGCCCCGCCCGGCCAGTGCCTGTCCCGGTGACAGAAAACAGGCTACGGTGACAAAGGTTACGCCTACTGATACAGAGGCAGCCAGGCATAAAAAACGAACGAAGTCAGGCAGGATCTTTTTCCCGCGGGCGAGCCTCCTTTTTTCCAAGCAGATGTAAATGATCAGGAGCAGCGCGCAAAGCGCCATGAATATGTTGCTGTCCACGGTATAAAACATAAGCCGCCGGAAGCCGCGGAAATTGTACATCTGACTGCCCGGCCGTCCCGGCGTGGAAACCGCCAGGATACAGATGACG
>JAFWOB010000234.1 GCA_017510065.1 Parasporobacterium sp. | reverse complement strand
CCAAACCGATCGAGGAAAAGATCAAAAGCTACGGTGTGGGGACGTTCCGGAATGTCTATACCGTGTATCTGACGATGTTCGTGATGAACGATCTGAAATTAAATACCGACCGGATCTTTAAACTGGATGCGGATACGATCGTTAAAGGCCCGCTGGATGAAATCTGTACTTTTGATTTTCAGGGGAATTATCTGGCCGCTACATTCGACTGCACATTAAATACCTACAAGCCGATGGTGGGGCTTACGGAAGATGATAATTATTACAATGCAGGCATCATCCTGTTCAATCAGCAGGCCTGGATCGCAAATGACTGTCAGCAGCAGCTGATCGATCATATCCATGAGGGCCGCTCCAAATATTATCTTTGTGAGCAGGATCTGATGAATGTGGTCTTCCGCGGACATATTGCCACGCTTCCGATCCGCTTTAATCTGAACAGCGGATTTTATATCTTTGGTGCGGAACAGTCCTATAAGCTTTATAAACTGAATCCATATGCCTACTCCTCTTTGAAAGAGATCAAGGACGCGATGGAACATCCGGTGATCCATCACCTGATGGGAGCGATGACCGGCCGCCCGTGGGAAAAGAAGAATACCCATCCGATCAAGAAAGAATTCCAGGCGATCGCACAGGAATCCTTGTGGACAGAGGCGCCGTTCCCATCTCCGAAGAAAAGTATGGTGTTTTCTATTCAGAAATTCCTGCACGCCATTTTGCAGGACTGGGCTTACATCCGGATCCATCGGTGGATGAACTATCGTTTTCTGAAAAAGAAAAACGCAGAAGCGGTTGCGACATCCGACGTTTACAATCCGACCTATATCAATCACCGTTATTACGGAAAAGAATACACGGTCACCAAGCCACTGTATGTGCTGTATCAGGCGAACGACTATTATGCTCCTTATCTGGGCATTTCGCTGTTATCCCTTTTGGATCACAACAAGCATATGCAGGAGATAAAGATCTTTATTATTGATGACGGGATCGCAGAAGAAAACCGGAAAAAGATTGAACAGACGGCAGCGGAATTCGGTCGGAGCATTACCTATCTGGATACCGCTATTCCGCAAAGGCTTTTGGAGGAAGCCAATGCGCCAAAATTCCGCGGCAACTATGCGACCTACTTTAAACTGTTCGTCCTGGATGAGCTGCCGGAAGAGGTGGACAGGATCATTTATGTCGATTCAGACACCATTATCCGCGGAGCGTTTGATGCCATTACAGAGTTCGATTTTAAAGGTGCAGCGCTGGCCATGGTCCCTGCCATTTACCATAATAAATACCGGGCTAAGGTAGGAATATCCCAGGATGATATCACTTACAATGCTGGTATCATGGCATTTGACCTGGCTGCCTGGAGAGCAAACCAGTGCCGTACACGGCTGATCCGGGGAATGCAGGAAGATCCGCAGATGCTTTCCTTTGCACCGGACCAGTCTTTGGCGATCAAGGTCCTGCAGAAAGATCTGACACAGCTGCCGCTGCGGTTTAATTTCTCCACGCTGTACTCGCTGTTTTCCTACAAGGACATCTCCAAGATGTTCAAGTGCCGGGAAGCAGAGATGTTCAAGCAGGAAGATATTGATGAAGCCTACCGGAATATCGCTGTCTACCACTTTATTGAACTGCAGGTCGGAAAGCCGTGGGAAAAGGACAGTGTCCATCCGAAAAAGTTTTTGTGGAAAGAGTATTACGACAAATCACGCTGGTCTGATCTGCCGGCACCAAAGGTCAAATTGCCGCTGCTCCTCAGGCTGCAGCGCATTACCTATAAACTGATGCCAAAGAAGATCTATATGGCCGCCTATGCATTTGCATGGAAATATCTGATGAAATAATGAGACGGGAAGCAAATTCAGACAGAATACAAAACAGAAGAAGAGCACAGAGCTTAAGAAGTGAACTGCGGGAAGATCCGGAAGCCTATTTTGAGCGCGTACAGGAACGGAAAGCAAGGGTAGCAGAAGAAGAATACCGGCATAGGCGCAAAGCAAAGCCGGTACGCAGCTACCGGGATGAAAAACGAGATTATGAGCGGAGCAAACAGGTGCATCGCTATCTGCCCGAGGAAGACCTATACGAAGAAGAACTTGCCGCTCGACGCGCCCGGATGCAGCGTCAGCTGCGGCAGCAGCAAAAAGCATCCGGCAAAAGACAAAGACGCGCAGCAGAGGAAATACCGGTCAGGAATAAAAAGAGAAAAAAAGGAAAAGCGAAAAGGATCTTTATCGGGATCGTGGTCTTTCTGCTTTTACTGGTGATCGGTGCAGGGGTGGTCTGGTTTACACCAAGTTTGAAAAAGCCGGTGATCCGCTGGACGATCGGGTCCCCGTTCGGGCCGGCGCTGGTCCGGATGTTTATCGGCAGCAATTATGAAGCCTATGTCCGGGATAAGAGTTTTTCGGATAAGGACGTAAGGATCAATGAAGGAGCTTCTACACCAAAGGGGAACCTCAGTTTTGCTATGATTGGTGTGGATGCGCGTGATGAAGATCTTACGATCGGCACCATGGCGGATTCCATGATCGTGGTCAATGTAACGCCGGACGGCAATATCCGCATGGGATCGATCTACCGTGATACATATCTGATGAGCCGGACCAAAGATGGAGAGGAAATCATTTCCAAAGCAAACTCCGCCTATTACCGGGGCGGTCCGCTTGGAACGATCAATCTGATGAATGAGAATTTTGATCTGGCGCTGAAAGATTACATCGTCGTGAACTTCAGCGGACTGACCAATATCATCGATCTTCTGGGAGGCCTGAGGCTGAAGGTCACGGAGATTGAAAGAGATACGCTCAATTATCACATGTATGAGCAGAATGAGTATGCCGGAACGGAGTATATTCCGCTGGAAGAGTATGGCGATGATGTTCTCCTGACCGGGTCACAGGCCACCGCATTCTGCCGTTTGCGGAGCTGTTCCTTTGATTCGCCGGTTGACGGACAGACTTATTACGATGACTATGCCCGGACAGCACGTCAGCGGTATGCGCTGATGGAGCTGGTACGCCAGACAAAAGACAAAGGTATCTTAAACCTGCTGAAGATCATGAATCAGCTGTTTGAAGCCAATGCAGGAGATAATAAATTCATCCAGACGTCCTTTACGATCAAAGAGTTGACAGCGATCATGGCGCAGGGCTTTGATATGAATATTGAGGCGAACGCAGCATTCCCGGATATGGATCACCAATATACGACCATTTTGGATTCCGGGGACAGTATGGTTGCAGATACTCTGGAAGAAAATGTAGTCCTGATCCATCAATTTCTGTATGATCAGGCAGACTATGATCCGACGATGGATCTGCGAAGGATCGCGGATAAGATCAGGGAAGAGATCCGCCGTCAGATCGGATAACAAAAACAGTAAAAATAATCACAAAAGTG
>JAFWOB010000047.1 GCA_017510065.1 Parasporobacterium sp. | reverse complement strand
TGCTTCAGGAACCTCTCCGCGATCGGCGTAAAGCTCTGATACTTATTCCATATCAGATACATCTTCATTTCCAGATGAGGGTATAGCGGCAGGAACACAAGGCCGCTTTCAGGAGAAGTGTCTACCAGGTTATTCAACGTAAGCAGGATCCCCAGGCCTTCTCTGGCAAACAAAGATCCGTTGTAGGCAAGACGGAAGGAGCCTTCCAGCCGAAGCCTTGGGAAATGCTCTTTTGCCCAGGGACGAATATCGTTCTCCCAGCTCTGTTCCGATGTGAACAGAGGCAGTCCTGCAAGATCCTCTGCGGTTATACAGTCTTTCTTTGCCAGGTCCGAATCTGCCGGGACAACAGCTCCGAAATAATCCGCCTCCGGAAACGGGATATAGCTGTACTTCCTCTCGTCCGGGATCTCAAAAATCGCCGCGAAATCCAGAAGGCCTTTATCCAGCTTTTCCGTCACCTGCTCCGTATCACCGCTGGTGATATGGTACCTGAGATCAGAATAGGTCTTTTTAAACTCCCGGATCTCTCTTGCCAGATACCGGATCTGCCAGGACTCGGCCAATCCAAAATAGATATCGCCGCTGGTGATGTCATCCAGAGACAGGAATTCCTGCAGGGTCTTGTCTGCCATGAAGACCAGATCCTCTGCCCGTTTCCGAAGAAGCACGCCTTCTTCCGTCAGTTCGATTCGGAAGCTGTGCCTGGTAAAGAGCTTCTTTCCCAGTTCATCTTCCAGACTTTTCAGCGCCTTGGAGAGCGTAGGCTGCGTTACATGCAGAAGCTCAGCTGCGCGTGTCATATTTTCTTCTCTGGCTACCGCCAGGAAGTATCTCAGAGTACGTATCTCCATGGTGCTGCCTCCTTCAGATTCAGGCTGCCTATGATATTCCTGAAACGAATATCACGATATTCATTATAACTATTAGCGAAGCGTTCGTAAAGCCCCTATAATGAAAATGTACCAAGTAAAAGTGTATGGGAGACGCCGCACATGAATGAAGAACTGGAAAAGATCCTGAACAATCTTTCGGATGCCGGCTGTGGAAGCGAAGAACTGCAAAAGGCAAAACAGCTCTATGAAGCCGGTGACACCGAAGCCCTGATCCGATACTTCCGGAAATGCCGGTGCAGCCGGATGGATGAGCTCCACGAGAGTCAGCGCAAAGTAGACTGCCTGGACTATCTGATCCGGCAGACAGCAAAAACAAATCGATAAAACATAACGAAGGAGATAAAGACCATGATCAGAAAAGAAGAACTCGTGCTCACAAACGATTGGGACAAGACTTTCCCCAAAAGCGAAAAGGTCGACCACAGCAAGGTGACCTTTGTAAACCGCTACGGCATCACGCTTGCGGCGGACATGTATGTACCGAAGAACACAGAAGGCAAACTTCCGGCTATCGCTGTTTCAGGCCCCTTCGGCGCAGTTAAGGAGCAGTGCTCCGGCCTGTACGCCCAGACGATGGCGGAGCGCGGATTTCTGACGATCGCCTTCGATCCATCCTTCACTGGAGAGAGCGGCGGGAATGTGCGTTACATGGCCTCACCCGACATCAACACCGAGGACTTCATGGCGGCTGTGGACTTCCTCTCCCTTCATGAAAAAGCCGATCCGGAACGCATCGGCATCATCGGCATCTGCGGCTGGGGCGGCATGGCCATCAATGCAGCCGCGCTGGATACCAGGATCAAGGCGACAGTGGCTTCGACCATGTACGATATGACCCGTGTGAACGCCAAGGGATATTTCGATTCCGCCGACAGCGAGGAGGCCCGTTACCAGGCAAAAGCCGCCATGTGCGCCCAGAGACTTGAGGATCTGAAAAACGGCGAGTATAAACTTGGCGGCGGTGTGGTCGATCCGCTTCCGGAAGACGCGCCTTTCTTTGTGAAGGATTACTACGACTATTACAAAACTGAGCGAGGCTATCACGCCCGTTCCCTGAATTCCAACGGCGGCTGGAACGTCATCGGCTGCGAGAGCTTTGTCAACCAGCCGATCCTTCAGTATTCCAATGAGATCCGAAGCGCAGTCCTTCTGATTCACGGCGAGAACGCCCATTCCTGCTATTTCAGCAAAGACGCCTATGCCGACATGATCAAAGACAGCAAATACACGGACAACAAGGAACTCATGATCATCCCCGGTGCCGTCCACACCGATCTCTACGATGGCGGTGGAAAAGATGCCATCCCGTTCGACAAGCTGGATGCATTTTTCACCGAACATCTGCAGTAAAGGAGAACCGTATGAGCAGCGTACTTGTAATTTCCACCAGCCTCCGGGCGAAAAGCAATTCGGACATCCTGACAGAGAGTCTGATCAAAGGCGCTCAGGACGCAGGACATGAAGTCGAACATATCAGCCTGAAGGGTAAGGAATTGAAATTTTGCATTGGCTGTCTTGTCTGCCAGAAGACACAAAAATGTGTACTGAAAGACGATGCGGTCTGGATCGTCGAAAAGGTCAAAAACGCGGATACCCTCGTGTTTGCCACACCGATCTACTACTATGAAATGAGCGGCCAGATGAAGACGCTGCTGGACCGTTTGAATCCTCTGTATCCCTCGGATTACAGATTCCGTAAAGTCTATATGTTGATGACAGCCACGGAAGATGAAGACTATGTGCCTGAAAAAGCCATAAGCGGCCTGCAGGGCTGGGTCGATTGTTTTGAAAAGGCAGAGCTTGCCGGATCACTATTCTGCGGCGGCATCTCCGATCCGGATGAGGCCTCCGGGAAAAAGGAGGAACAGGATGAAGCTTATGAATTCGGGAAATCTCTTAAGTAACAGAACCCGTATATCTGCTCTTTTGCTGGCCCTGATGCTCCTTCTTCTCACAGGCTGCAGCAGCACCGGGCCAGCGGAGACAGGAGCACTCACAGAGTCCGGCTCGGCGGAAGAAACGACTCTTCCGACAGTGACAGAACCGGCATCTAAGAATGAAGCTTCGGAACCTTATAGCACAAAATCTTCATTACCGGAAGGAACGGACAGAATGTTTTATGCACATGTAAATGGAAAGGTCCTGAAGATCCTTGCAGCTGAGAATTCTTCCGCAGACGCTTTCCTTGATCTTCTGAAGAGCGGAGACGTGCCAGTCGAAATGCACGACTACGGCAGCTTTGAGAAGGTCGGTCCTCTCGGGACCACGCTTCCCCGAAATGATGAGCAGATCACCACGGAGCCGGGTGATGTGATCCTCTACCAGAGTGATCAGATCACGATCTATTATGACGTAAACAACTGGAGCTTCACCCGCCTCGGAAAAGTGCAGGATTTATCTCAAGCTGAGCTGAAAGATATCCTCGGCAGTGGGAATGTCACAGTCACTTTTTCCTTGTCTGAAGGACGGATGGAGCCGGAAAGCAGCAAAGTGCTCGTTGTGATCTTCTCCCGAACCGGGCATACAAAGCCTCTTGCCGAATACATCGCAGAGGATCTGAATGCGGATCTGTATGAAATCGAAGCGAAGGCTCCCTACACCGATGACGATATCAAGTATTACACGAACTGCCGTGCCGACAGGGAGCAGAATGATCCTTCCGCCCGTCCTGAGATTGCGGGAGAATTGCCGGACGTGACCGGATACGATACCGTCTTTATCGGGTATCCGATCTGGCACGGCCAGGCACCGAAGATCATTTACACTTTCCTGGAGGGAGTGGATCTGTCCGGAAAAACGATCATCCCTTTCTGCACTTCTCATTCCAGCCCGCTTGGGACAAGCGCCGAAAATCTCCATCCCCTTGCTCCGGACGCCGCGTGGATGGAAGGCAGGCGCTTTGCCATCGGAACGACTGCCGGGGAGATCTCAGAATGGGTGAAGTCGCTGGATATCCTGAGCGGACAGCCGGCGGATACGGGAGTGTTTGATTTTGAAAAACAGACCGTGCTCTTAAACAGCGGATATGAGATGCCCATTATCGGTCATGGCACCTGGACGCTGTCCGATGACGAAGCGGAGAATTCCGTTTATCACGCCCTGAAGTCCGGGATGCGTCTCATCGACACAGCCCGGTACTATGGCAATGAAGTTGGCGTCGGGCGCGGGCTTCAAAAAGCGATCGACGAAGGTATCGTCACTAGGGAAGATGTATTTATCACCAGCAAGATCTACGGCGGAAACTATGAACGCGCAGGCGGGATCATAGACGATGCATTGAAAGATCTGAACGTGGATTATATCGATCTGATGCTGATCCATCAGCCGGGTTATGATGACGAAGGCGTTTACAAAGCCATGGAGGATGCCGTACGCGCCGGAAAGCTCCGCTCGATCGGCATTTCGAATTACTATACGAAGGAACAGGTGGACGAAGTTTTATCCTTTGCAACGATCGTTCCGGCGGTCATCCAGAACGAAAATCATCTGTACTATCAGAACACCGAACTGCAGGAATATGCAAGTCAGTACGGCATCGTGATCGAATCCTGGTATCCCTTCGGAGGCCGGGGCCACACATCCGAGCATTTCGGCAATGAAGTGATCAAAGAACTGGCAGAAAAGTACGGAAAGTCTTCTGCGCAGATCATCCTCCGGTGGCAGCTGCAGGCAGGCTTTATCGCCATCCCCGGTTCCTCCAATCCGGACCATATTGCCGAAAACTATGACATCTTTGATTTCGAACTGAGCAAAGAGGATATGCAGAGGATCCGGGAACTTGATCAGCATGAACGGTACGAGAACTGGTAAAACCGGCTGGGGACGATAAGTCCAATAATCAAAAAATGAAACCGAAGCCAGAGCAGGAAAT
>JAFWOB010000233.1 GCA_017510065.1 Parasporobacterium sp. | reverse complement strand
CTCGCATTTCCTTTCCGGTCGTTTTCTGATTGTATATGATGAAGACAAAATCTGCAAGGCAGCATATTTTTATTGACGTTTTTCCTGATTCCAACTAAAATTTACGCATATGTTCAGCAAAACACCGAAATTGGAGAGTAAGAAAATGAATGATATGAGTATTGTATGTCTGGATCTGGAAGGCGTGCTTGTGCCGGAGATCTGGATCGCCTTCTCTGAAGCAAGCGGCATTCCCGAATTACGGCGCACCACCAGGGATGAGCCGGACTATGACAAACTGATGAAATGGAGGATCGGTATCCTGAAGGAACATGGCCTGGGACTCAGGCAGATCCAGGAGACCATCGCCAAAATTGATCCCATGCCGGGAGCCAGGGAGTTTCTGGATGAACTGAGATCCTTTACGCAGGTTCTCATTCTCAGCGATACCTTTACACAGTTTGCAGGTCCTCTTATGAAAAAGCTTGGCTTGCCCACCATTTTCTGCAATTCCCTGGAAGTCTCTGAAAGCGGCGAGATCACCGGATACAAGATGCGGATCGCCAATTCCAAGCTTTCCACCGTAAAAGCACTGCAGTCCATCGGATTCGAGACGATCGCCTGCGGAGACAGCTTCAATGATCTGGCCATGATCGAGGCTGGCAAAGCCGGATTCCTGTTCCGGACGACAGATCAGATCCGCCATGATTATCCACAGTATCCTGCCTTTGAAGAGTATGCCGATCTCATGGCTGCTATCAAGGAAGTTCTGTAACTTCCGGCATATATAAAAGCAGAAAAAATGCGTGCCTCCCAAAAAGGAGAACACGCATTTTTTCTTTTTATCGCAACGTCAAAGAAATGATTCTTAATTCAGTACGGCTTATTCCACATAATCCAGGAAAACCCAGCCTTCGGTTCCGTTATATGTCACATGGCCCCATCCATCCTGCTCTTCGGTGATCACCAGTTCTGTTCCGTCCGGAACAAGATCCAGAACATCATAGGATGCATCCGGTCCGCTTCTTAAGGAAAGTCCATCACCGTCTGCCGATACAATACCGGTACGTCCTTCCTCTTCCTTCGCCGCTTCGGTGGTCGTCTCCCCTTCCGCGGCAGCCGTTGTGGTTTCTTCTTCAGCAGCCGTCGTGGTCTCTTCCTGACCGGTTGCAGTCTCTTTCTCTGTGGTCGTTTCTTCCGGTTTCTTTGTATCTTCCTTTATGGAAGTGATCTTCATATCCGACTCTTCCGTGGTCTCTATTTCTTCAGCAGATGCCGTATCCTGAACGGCTGCGGTATCCACAGCTTTTCCATCCTGTTTGGATGCCTCGCCGCAGGCTGCCAGTAATACTGCGGCCAGAATAGCTGCTACAGCCAGAAATGTTTTTTTCAGCATTGCAGGATCCTCCTGTGTTACATTTTATACGTTAATAAATATGTAACTCATTTTTTATATTTTTGCAATACTTTTTTAACATTTTTTGTTCAATTTTATTCAATATAGGTAAGAACTTCACTCTGACCTTTGGAAGCGCGGAATTCCGGATAGGCTTCCCCCAGCCTTCCCAGAGTCCTGTTATAAGAATCAATGGCAGAATATGGATCTGCTGCACCCCAGCTCCATGGATCCGATCCGTCCAAAGCCATGATCTGATAGCCATTTCCATCCAGTTCCACCCAGGTCGGGATAATGTTCACGGCATTCGCTTTCACGTCGCCGTTGTTGAATTTTTCAAAGGTCACCTGAATCACCAGTCCGTCTTCCGTATAACCTCTCGGTTCTTCCGGATCCATCTCCTCTTTCCGCTGGTTGGAGAGTTCATTTCCCATGGAATAAAGACATAATGTCTGATGCCCATCCGCCCCTGTCAAAGTATCAAACCGCTGGATCACATGCGGATGGCTTCCGATGATCACATCAAACCCCATGTCGCAGAGCCTCTGCGCCATTTCGGTCTGATAGCCGTTGGGATCATCCTCATATTCCGTGCCCCAGTGCATGTAGATGACCTTGGCATCCACATTGAGCATGTCCATGTAATCTACCTGCTGCTGCACGTCCGCATAAAATTCATCCAGATACTCATAATTGAACGTTGCGATCTTCTGGACTGCTTCATCTGAGAGATAATTGAAATTCAGGGATTTCTCTCCCTCCGTGTATTCTCTGGTATCATAAGTGTAGCACAGCATACCAAGGCGGATACCGTTGATGTTTGTTGTCATCAGGTAATGCTCGTCCGTGGTCTCTCTGCTCCCTAAATGTCCGATTCCATATTCGTCCAGAACATCCAGTGTCCGCATCATGCCATAGGTTCCTGTGTCATTGGAATGGTTATTGGCTGTCAGGCAGATATCCACGCCTGCGTTTTTCAAGGCCGGAACAATGGAATCCGGACTGTTGAATCCCGGATACCCGCTATATTCCCCGGATTCCGGTCCTCCCAGGGTTACCTCCAGGTTGGCTACCATCAGATCGGTCTGCTGATACACCGGCGCCACATCGGAGAAAACATAGGTAAAATCATAATCCTCACCCGCCTGATGCGCATACAGGATCGGAAGGTGCAGGATGATATCGCCTGTGGAGCCCAGCGTAGCGGTCCTTACCACCCGGGGGGCCTCCGGCAGAGGCTTGACCACGGTCTGTACCTCCCCATCTCTTTTCAGGATCCCTGACTTCAGGACAAAGAAGACTCCGGCGGCCAGCAAAAGCAGCAGGATAAGAAGCACGACCAGTACGCCGGCTCCCTTTTTCTTCTTTTTCCGGCGTTTTTTTTGTGCCGGTCTTACGCGTTCCTGGGGATCCCGTACGGGTCTTCTGTAATCATCCGGGTATGGTTCATAATCCCGTCTCCCGCTGTTTCTCTGCGGGCGGGAAGTTTCCCGGTTTCTCCTGATTTCTTCATTCGAACGTTTAGGTGTACGCTGAGCCATAAGATATGATCCTTTTTGTTAAATCTTTTTGTTCCTGAAAACCCACTTGCGCTGGATCCCATAGCTGAAAATGAACAGGCAGCCGTCCACCACGCATTTGATGATCACGTCGAGGACTCCTGTCACCTTCAGGATCTTCGCTGCGAACAGATCCACCAGCAGGAAGGAGATCAGCATCTGGCAGGCAGCCAGGATATAATACCTGACGGCGGTCTTCCGGACATTATCAACAGCTTTGAAGACCACTTTGCGGTTCAGGATATAATTCACGATGGAGGAGATCACCCTGGAAGCAATGGTCGCCACAAGATGGCAGGTGGTCGGGTTCCACACATTGCGGAAGATCGCCATCACCAGCGCATAGATCCCGATATCCACCACCCAGCTGAACAGGGAGCTGGCCATAAATTTGAAGAAATACGCCAGCACGATCTTATAGATCCTCGCCGAATCCCGGAGAGGATTAAAATGGGAGGATTCATTGTCATCAATATAGATGGTATCGATGGAAACCTCGTGATAGGGAATGTGCAGTTCTTTCACGGCAATGATCATCTGGGTCTCATACTCGTAACGATCCCCTTTCAGCCCGGAGAATTTCTCGAAATACTCCGACGGCACGATCCTCAGGCCTGTCTGGGTATCCTGCAGTTTGATCCCGCAGGAAAAACGGTAAACGACACTGGAAACTTTATTGCCGAAACGGCTCCGGAAGGGGATATTCTTGTCAGAAAAATCCCTTCCTCCGAAGATCACGGAGCCCGGATGCTCTTCATAAGCCACCACACAGCGGCTGAGGGAATCCAGGTTATGCTGCCCGTCCGCATCGGCAGTGATCGCGGCATCCACATCCGGTCTGTGTTCTGCCAGATACCGGAAGGCAGTCTTCAGCCCGGCGCCTTTTCCCCGGTTCACTTCATGCGTCAGCACGGTAACCTGAGGGTGTCTTGCAGCCTGCTCGAAAAAGCATACCGTCTCCTTCGTGCTCCCGTCATTTACCAGTATGATATCTTCATATCCGTTCCCCACCAGAACATCCACAAAATCCGTCATTTTAGAATCCGGATTCAAGGTAGGGATCACTATTGCATATTTCATTAATCGGTCTTCTTTCCTGTTTTATCTGTTACGGTAAGAACCATTGGAGTTTCTGCGCGCAGTGCTCTCCTGCCCGGTTCTCTGGGCACTCTGCCGGGTCCTTGCGGAAGCAGAGGAGGACCTTGTTGTACCGGATCCCGTACGGGTTCCGGCGGAATTAGAAGCCCGATAGGTGGAAGAAGATCTCTGCACATTGGTCCGATAACGTCCCCTCATGCGGTCCTCCGCATCCCTTCTGCTTCTCTCCAGTTTACGTTCCTGTTCCCTGATCCTTGCCCGGGATCTGGAGATTACTAAGATCCCGATGATCGCCAGCAGAAGGATCGCCGCGATAATGATCAGGACCGTGATCGCGGTCGTATTTTTGCCTCCGGGAACCGCCATGGTAGAATTTTCATCCACGACGCTCTGTGCCGAAGGGGTCTCTTCTGTCTGCTCCTGCGCCTGTTCCGTAGCAGCTGCTGCCAGTCTGGCCTCTTCTTCCGCTGCTTCTTTCGCTGCTTTTATCTGGTCGTCGTAAGTGACGATATTGTCCAGGATATCATCGCCGGAAACGTCTGCTCCTACCAGGCTCCGGTACAGTCCGTAACGGGTACAGCTGTATTCATAGCCGTCAGGATTGCCCTCTTCGTCATAGCCGTCCGACACATAGAACCAGCACCACTGCTGAGACTGATGCTCCAGATACGCCTCTTTGGCAACCTCCAGCTCTGTCTTTCCGCCAAAGCTGGAAAGCGGCTTCCTTGCATTCAGTTCAATGGCGTTGTCCGGATACAGATGGAAATAGGCTTTCGGAACATCCCATGCACCGTACTGTGCAGCCGAATCCGGGTACTGCTCCGGATCCGCCGTGATCTCCAGCGCATCCTGCACCATCCGGCCGCACCAGATATGGCCGCCGTGTCCGTATTCTCCGTTCAGCGGATCCTGGCCGATCACCACCTGCGGCTTGAAGCGGCGAATGGTTCTTACAATATATTCCAGGCTGGCATCGTAATCGTACTGTCCCTGTGCCTCTTCCAAAGATTCCGAATAATGGTCATAAAACTTGCCCAGCTGCGGATAATGGGTCACCCCCATGGTCCAGAGCCCGTTCAGGATCTCATGATTCCGGAAGGGTTCGCTCTGAAACAGGTCCGTAAAATAGGCTACCTGTACCCGCACATTCCCCTTGTCCGTATAATTGGGAATGATCCCTCCGAAGAACAGGACTTCATCATCCGCATGGGTGGAGATCAGGAGAACATCCGCCTGCTCATAAGGCGCTTCCCAGTTCTGTACAAACCCCGGAAGGCTGCCGGCGGACAGTCCGTAAATATCGGCGATCGTGATCCGTTCGCCCTCTACAGTCAGCGTCACGCTGGTAACCGTTCCCGCTTCAGCAGGCATTTTTACGTATTCGTGCAGGAAACCATTCTGCCCGAAGGTGTAGTCCCTGCCGTTGATCCTGAGCTTCCACTCTCCCGGAAGATTCTCCCAGACCACATACAAAGCGTCCAGCGGAGTTTCCGATGTCAATGTGATCTCGGTTCCCGGATCAAAATATTCGGTTGTAAAATAATCTCCGTCTGCAATGTCCGCACAGGCACTTCCGTCCGTGCTGCTGAAGGACAGCCGGGCTTCATCGGCAGATGCTTTTTCCATACCTGCTCCTGCAAAGAACAGAAGTGCGGTGAGCATGGCAGCGGTGAGCATAATATAAAATGTTTTCATAGCAAACATATCCTCTCTACAGATAGTAATCGCAGTATATTATGTTATCATAAATGAAGGTTCTTCTCAACAAAAATCCGAGATTGCGAAAGAGTCCGCGGTGCATTACAATGGAATCATGAAAACAATCGTACTGTTAGCCGGCGGGAAAAGCAGCCGGATGGGTAAAGATAAGATCTTCCTGCCCTATCGGGGCACATCCTTCCTGGAGCATCTGATCCTTCGTGCTTCGGAGGTATTTGACCGTGTTCTGATCTCTGCAGGGTCCTTCGAGCATGCCGGACAGATCCGCTGTTTTCTGGAAGATTCCGAAGCTGTTCCGCCGGAACTGATCAGCGATATCATTGAGGATCATTATGACAGTCTGGGCCCTTCCGGCGGCCTGATGTCTGTGTTTGAGAAGGCCGGACTAGAAAGCTTTTGCGTGGCAGCGGCAGATATGCCTGATGCGGATATGCGGGTTCTTTCCTATCTCCTGGAGCGTCTGGAAGATCTTTCGGCATATCCTTCTGCTCCTGCGGCAGTCATGCTGAAGATCCACCCGCAGTTTCCGGAGCCCTGCGCGGCCGCCTATTCCGGGAAGTCTTATGAACTGCTGCAAAAGGCAGCTGAAAAAGGGATCCGCAGTCCCATGAAAGCCCTCGGCGAGGATCAGATCCTGACCATTACGGAAGAAGAACTGAAAAGATCCAGTCCTGTGTTCGCAAAACTGGATCTTAAGCAGTTATTCAGAAATATCAACACCGCCGAGGATTACCGGCTGATAGGCCCGGATCGTTGATCTATCCCAGTCTTTCAATCAGATACGACAGCTTCTTTTCAAATTCCACTCCGTACCAGTGGCCTTCCTTTCCACCCACCGGAAGATCGGTTGCATAAGCCGGTCCTTTTCCTTTGATACTTGTTTCCCGGCGTTTTTTGTCATCTTCATCGGCCTGCCTGGTTGCGCGGATACATTCCAGGGTATAGTCCGCTGCAATGCAGGCCGCTTCCACGGCTCCTTTATGGTGCATTAAGGCGCCTGTAAAGGCGGATGCGTATACATCGCCGGTCCCATGGCAGCCCTGTGCAATTCTTTCATGTTCGTAATAGGAATAAAACCCTGCTTCATAGATCACAACGCCCGTATAGCCTTCCCGGAAGGAAACGCCTGTGAGAACGATGCAGCGGCATCCCATCTCATCCAGCCGGCTCAGAAGATCCATGACATACTGCTGATCATACTGCTCCTGATAGGGAACCCCCGTCATAAAGCAGGCTTCCGTGATGTTCGGAAGAACCACGTCCGCTTCTGCGCACAGAAGTCCCATTGCCTGCACATATTCTTCGTCAAATCCGTAGTACAGCTTCCCATTGTCTGCCATAGCCGGATCCACGATCTTGATCCCGCCCAGGCCCAGCATATCATCAAACAGACCTGCTACATACCGGATCTGCTTTACACTGCCAAGATAGCCGGTGTAGATGCAGTCAAAACGGATATTTTCTTTTTTCCAGTGTTCATGTATCTTCGGGATCTCTTCCGTCAGGTCACAGAAGGTGTACCCGGTAAACCCGCCCGTATGGGTCGACAGGACCGCCGACGGGATCAGACAGCATTCATGCCCGCAGGCCGAAATGATCGGAAGTGCCACAGTGCCTGAACATTGCCCTACGCAGGAAATATCCTGAATGGTTAATATTCTCTTATATTCCACGCCTAATACCTCCGTTTGTTCAGATTTCGCTCATAGTAATACTTTTTCGCCTGCATTTCAACCATAAAAATGCCAACTTCGCTTTGACCCTTGCCAACCGGGGCAGTTCTTGATACCCCGTTGCAGCTGTCCTCCTCAAATCAGACATTTGGCCAAAACAAGGAGGGTCTACCCTCCTCAAAAAAATCCCACACACAAAACTGCCCGGGAGGATTCTCCCGGGCAGCAGATCTATTATTGCTTCAGTTCCACAAAGACAGATTTATTTTGCCACCGTGATCTCAAGAGCGATCTCTGATGCATCGCCTTCCGGGCAGAGCACGAAATCATAGATTTCCAGTTCGCCGCCGGCGGTGTTCTTCTCCACCCTGCTGTTCTTCGCTTCGCAGGAAACAATCTTCACGCCTTCTGCCGGGAACAGTTTGTAATACACATTGCCATCCACGTAATTCTGTCTCTTGACGGTAAGTGCCTTGGAATCAAAGCTTCCGTCCTCCGTCTTTGCGATAAAGGCATATTTCACATTGCCGTAGGTCTGTCCTGCGGCGCTGATGCCGTTGTCTTCGACTTCGATCTGAGTGGAATCCACCACAAAGGTGACATTCCCCTGCGTATAGGTGCCGTCCTCATATGCCTTGCCGCCGACGATCAGCGCTTTGCATGTGACGGTAACCGGGCTTAAGGCACTGACCTGATCCAGGCTTTCAGCTGTCAGCACTGTGACATTGCTGTCTCCTGCTGCGATCCAGCGGGAATCTTTCAGTGTCAGATTGACCGGATTGTTGAGCAGCGGGGAAATCGTGTGTCTGAAGCGTCCGATCAGCTTGCAGTCTCCGTCAAATCCGCCCTTTTCTGCTGCATAATTGGCATGGTCGTATTCCTTGGAGCCCATGTAGGCATTCAGCACGGTTCCGTTCGGGACTACATTGCCTTCCAGGTCCACATGGATTGCCGTAGAGGAAGATACCACACCTTCCAGAGAAGCATTCTCCAGGGTAACATTCAGTGCCTGTCTGTAATTATAGATGCAGTTGAAAATGTCTCCCTTATAGTCTCCGTTGCGCAGCAGCGCAGAAGAATCATTGATCGTACTGTTGGTTGCTTTTGCAAGTTCCGGATGATCGTTGATGGTATAGGTCAGGATACCCGGGTTGCCGGCATCATCGGATTCGATCAGTTCCACCAGGATTCCGCGATCCGTACGAGTGGAGGTTCCGGAGAAATTGACCTTGGAGTTGTCCAGGATCACACGGGAAAAGCCGTTGTTGGCAGCTCCGGACTTGATCTGGAAGAAAGAGTCCACGGTATCGATCGTGGTATTGGTAAAATCAAAGGTACCGCCGCCGGACTGCTGGGTCATAAACGCCGTATGTCCGGCATTCAGGTAGGAATTGCTGTAGGAAGAACCGGTGTTGCCGGAACCCATGACCTGAATAAAATCCGGTGACCAGAACTCAACATTGTCATACCGGTTATGAACGCCTGAATCCGCATAGGTAACATAGCCGGATCCGTTTACGGTAAAACCGTATTTCACTCCATTCAGTTCCTTAACGGCGGTATATTCCTTTCCTTCCTGCGCCACTTCCAGGTATCCGATGCCGGAAAAGGTATTCTTCACATCCAGGGCGTAAGTCTTGCAGATATCATAAGCGGTGCCGGAGTCTGTAGACAGGGTTCCCCAGCTGGTGGAAACCACGATACAATTGTCAAATTTCCCTTGTCCGTCTGCCATGACGTTCATGGAACGAACGGTACCGTCCATACCAAGGGCAAAGGGAACCCTCTTGATCATGGAGGGAACCAGGTCATTGTATTCCTGATAGGTATCCGCTGTTTCCTGGGTATAGATCACGGTGTTCTTTACATTTGCAACAGACGTATTGTCTGCATAGATCGCGATCCTGATCGCTCCTTCTGTTTCGATATATGAATCACTGATGGTGACTTCCGACTTGTTGTCTGCCATCACGGCAGCCGCCCATCCGGACAGGTCATCCGCGCCGTCGCCGTAGGCATAGATCTTTGCATTGCGGATCTCATAGGAAGAACCGTTGTCCACCAGGATGCCGTTAAAGTGTCCGCCCTCGGAACGGATCGTGATTCCGTCTGCTGCCTTATCATCGTAGGTTCCGCCTTCAATGGTAGATGTGACGGAAGATTCCTTTACGATCTTCCCTTCATCGACCAGGAGAGCCTGGCGGAAATAGTAGGTTGCCTTGTCTTCTTCCTTAGGATTGGTCCAGGGAGCCGCATTCGGCCCGCCGATACGGTTCACCTTTACAGAGGCAAATTCGTAGGAGTCTTTTACATCGTAAGATTTTCCGGCCAGAAGATCTTTCTGGATACCGTCAACGACCAGAACAAGGACGTTGCCTTCTTCAGCATTCATGGTTTCTTCTTTTCCATCAATCCGGTAAACCGCTCCGATAACAGAAGAAGCAATTCCGCTGATGTTGTAGTGATTGATGACCGATGTGCTGATGATCTCTAATTTCATTTTCCTTTTTCGCCTTTCTATAATTATATAATGTGTATCAATTAGATAATTATAGTCGTCCCCATCCATGTATGCAATTTGCTATGTATCCAAATGTTCCTGCTGCCGTCTGTGAATAATACAGAATTTGTTAAGAATTATTCCGCATTTTTCCAGGAAGCCAGGAAGTCCTCCGTCCAATTCACAGCTTTTTCCCGGTCGGTTTCGTTGAACACGACCATGACCTGTACCAGATCACCGTTCCAGACGGTATAATAATCTCTCGCCATCCTGGAGGATCTCTCGCCCTCACTGTTCAGGAAGACTCTGTCGCATACTGCGTAGACTGCGGTGTCCGTGACATAATAATCCTGCCATTCAGGTTCCTCGTCTTCCGAATAGTATTCCTCCAGAAGTCCCTGGAAATACAGCCAGCTGTCAACCTCCTGCAGATTGATCAGAGTTGCTCCCAGATTGGTATAGCCGTCTGTAACAAATGTGTACATATAGTATGGCGTGTTGCTGACCTGATACTTTGCAGGGAACATTAAGATCTCGTTGTCCGTTTCGCCCAGCAGGTCTTCCACTTCTTCGACACTGGTTCCCGCTCTTGTAAAGGACGGCTCGGAGTCATCCAGCAGTCCCTTGACGAAGAAATTATTCTCGTCTTTATTGATAGTGCACTCTGCCGGGATTTTGCCGATGGTCACGATCTGATCAGCGGAGGATGCGGCAAACACAGAGGTGCCGAAAAGACAGGCCCCGAGGCACAGACAAAGGATAAATCCGATTGCTTTCTTTTTCATAAGTAACCCTCCTTCTTACCAGACTGCATTGAGTTTATAGTATGCCGGCTCTTCGTAAGGATATTCGTCCGGAACGCACACAACGACGTAATAAGTGCCAGGCGCTTCGATATCTGCCTTCAGGCTCAGGTATGTCGTATCTTCATATTCCTCCGGCTGCGCATACTCCAGGATATTGCCTTCCGAGTCTACCAGCCCGGCGATCAGATACTCTGCATCCTCCTCATAATAGGTTGCGAACAGGATGTCCACTGTTGTGCTGTCGATCACATAGATGCGGAAATAATCAAAATCCTCTTTTCCTTCCACACTTCCTGCCATGGTGTATTCGTTGCGGAGCGTATCTGCCCAATCGAAGGAGTCATTGGACTCGATCTCCGTATGGTCAGTATTGGCAAGCCATTCACTGGCTTCGGAGCTATCAGATGCTATTGGGGTCTGCGGCGTATCGCTCCCGCCGTTTTGATAGTACAGATCCTCCATGGTAACAGGCCTTGTGATATCCAGTTTGGCCAGTTCATTGATATTGACCGAGAAATTGATATTCTGTCCATCATCCATCCCCATGGTATTGATCCCGATCACTTCTCCGTAAATATTGATCAGCGGGCCGCCGCTGTTTCCATGGGAGATCGGTGCCGTGATCTGGATATAGTCCACCCCGTCGATCACCCGGCTGGCGGTGGCGACCAGACCGTCGGAAAAGGTTCCTGTCAGCCCCAGTGCACTGCCGAGTGTGTAGATCGTATCCCCGGTGGAAACAGGATGTTCCGGCATCTGAAGGAACGGGTTTCCGGTAATCCCGGTATTCAGGATCGCCAGATCGATCTCTTTGTCATACCCCAGGACCCTTTTCACTTCGGATATTTCTCCTGTCGATGTCTGCACCTCGGCAGAACAGGAATCTTCTATCACATGGTAGTTGGTTACAACAGTTCCCTGGTCATCAATGAAAAACCCGGATCCTCTTGCGAAAGGCTCCCCGTACACATCATAAGTCGTGATCTCCACCACTTTCGGTGCCGTCATTTCATATAACTGTTTTGCACTATATGCTCCTTCCTCCTTCGGAGCTTCTTCCGAATACCCGCTGCCGGGATTGGAAGCAATTCCCTGGAGTTTTCCCAGCCAGTCTTCGATCAGGTTGCCCGAAGCAAAAACATGTCCGGGAATCAGACACAGCATGAGGGACAGACTTACTGCCAGTATCATGATCTTTTTCATATCAGCCTCCTCCTTTACGGGAATCATTGTAGCATATCCGGCTCCTGATTGTTAGAAAAATCGGACGGGAAATACTTCCCGCCCGATTTCACATCAATCGAAACATGGATCCTTGACAGGATCAATTTCTACTCACCCTTCATCGCTTCACCTCCAGTCCTTCAATCAGTTTCTGATAATCATCCTCGATCTGATCCATGATAAGCCGCTTCAGCAGATTGCTGACCGTTTCCCTGTGGAAACTGGCATAGCGTTTGATCAGCGCGCCATCCAGATCCGATACTCTAATGGTGATGATCATGATTGAACCTCCTTTCCGTCGGATGTCTCCGACAGCCGGAACATAGCATGTCCGGCCACGGAAAAGAGGAAACCAGGGATAAAATGCATTTCTATCGGGACATTCAGCATTTCCGGGCATAAAAAAAAGACCATGCGCCATGCATGGTCTTACTGCGTTCCTGCTGTCCTACTGCAGCTTCTTTACAAAGCAGCGCCGCCTCTTGTGCTGCTCGATGTCAAATCCTTTCCACTGGCTGTTGATCTTGTAGTTCAGTTCCAGCTGGGGGCCGGATTCGGCATGGGTGATGCCGTTCCTGATACAGCTTTTCATGACATGATCCAGGATGATGGCATTGATGCCTTTGTTCTGGAGGTCAGGTCTGACAGCGATCAGCAGAAGGTCAACGAAAGAGCTCTTTTTCAAGGCCCTGAGGACCCCGATCCAGCCGACCGGAAAGAGTCTTCCGCGGCTTTTTTTGATCGCTTCATCCACAGATGGGCAGCAGACGCCGAATCCCACCAGTTCCTCATGTTCGTCCAGCACCAGGCAGCAGTAATCCGGATCCACCAGCGGGAGGAATTTGTCGGCATATTTTTCGATCTGCGCCTGATTGAGCTCCACAACACCGTACAGATCTGCATAGGCAACATTCACAAGCTCAAACACCTTCCGGATATATGGTCTGAACTGGGATGCTTTTGTAACCGGTGCCTTATGGAACGTTCCTCTTTCCGCGATCATCTGTGCCAGACGGCTGACCCGTTCAAAACTCCGGTCACCTTCTTTCGGAACCAGGATCTTGAATTCCACCCAGTCCACATCCTTGACATAGCCAAGTCTTGCCAGATGTTCCGGATAATACGGATGGTTGTAATAAGTAATGAACAGGCTCTGCCGGTCAAATCCTTCCACCAGCATGCCTTCCCGGTCAAGATCACAGAACCCCAACGGACCGTGCACTTCATCACAGCCCTTTTCCCTGGCCCAGTTTTCAACGGTCTCAAACAACAGCGAGGATACTTTCGGATCATCGATAAAATCGACCTGTGTGAACCGCATCCTCTTTGTATTCCATTTCCGGTTGGCGGCATGGCTGATGATAGCGCCGATCCTGCCTACGATCTCATCTCCGCTGTACGCAAGAAACGCCCTGGCCTCACAATACTGAAAGGCAGGGTTTTTCTCTTTGTCCCAGTCCGCCAGATCATCCCCGTAAAAAGCAGGGACAAACTGCGGAACATCCTTGTACATCTGGTTGGGCAGATCCACAAACTTCCGCAGCTGGGCTTTGCTCTTCACTTCTACGATCCTGATTTCATCCATGCTTTCATTATGAAGCACATTCCACAGGATTTCAAGTTTCTTTTCGCCGAATTATCGTTTCAGGTATTCCTTCAGATACAATCCTGTATAACTCTTCTTATTCTTGGCGATCTCTTCCGGAGTCCCCTGCGCGATCACAGTACCGCCCCGGTTTCCTCCTTCCGGCCCCAGATCGATAATGTAGTCCGCCATCTTGATCACTTCCAGGTTGTGCTCGATAACGATCACCGAGTTGCCGTTATCCGCCAGACGCCTGAGAATCATCACCAGCTTGCTGACATCCTCGAAGTGAAGTCCCGTCGTCGGTTCATCAAGAATATACATGGTCTTGCCGGTCGGTCTGCGGCTCAGCTCTGTCGCCAGCTTGACCCGCTGGGCTTCCCCACCGGACAGGGTCGTGGAACTTTGCCCCAGCCGGATATATCCCAGGCCGACTTCATACAGCGTCTGAATCTTCTGATGGATCCGCGGAATATGTTTGAAGAACTCCAGCGCTTCTTCCACAGTCATGTCCAGTACATCGAAAATACTTTTTCCTTTGTATTTCACTTCCAGGGTTTCCCGGTTGTAACGCTGGCCATGACAGGTATCACATTTTACGAACACATCCGGTAGGAAATGCATCTCAATCTTGATGATACCGTCTCCTGCGCAGGCTTCACACCGGCCTCCCTTAACATTAAAACTGAACCTGCCTTTGTTGTATCCCCGGGTCTTTGCATCGGTTGTCTGGGCAAACAGGTCCCGGATCAAGTCAAATACCCCTGTATAGGTGGCCGGATTGGATCTGGGCGTTCTTCCGATAGGACTCTGGTCGATGTTGATCACTTTGTCCAGCTGGTCGGTTCCTTCAATGCATTTGTGTCTGCCGGGGATCGTTCTGGCTCTGTTCAGGGTCTTTGCCAGGCTGTTGTACAGGATCTCATTGACCAGGGAAGACTTGCCGCTCCCGGAAACGCCTGTCACACAGGTCATCACGCCCAACGGGAACCGGACATTGATATTGCGCAGGTTATTTTCCTGTGCCCCGATGACCTCGATCCAGCCGGTGGGGTTGCGGCGGGAATCCGGTACCTTGATGGACCTTCTCCCGCTCAGGTAATCCCCTGTGATACTCTCCGGGCAGTTCATGATATCCTGCGCTGTTCCGACAGCAACCACACGGCCGCCGTTTTCTCCGGCTCCCGGCCCGATGTCCACAATGGTATCCGCCTGCCGCATGGTATCTTCGTCGTGTTCTACCACGATCAGGGTGTTCCCCAGATCCCGGAGCTTTTTCAGGGTTGCCAGCAGTTTGTCATTGTCCCTCTGGTGGAGACCGATACTTGGCTCATCCAGGATATATAAAACGCCTGTCAGCCCCGATCCGATCTGGGTGGCCAGACGGATTCTCTGGGCTTCCCCTCCGGAAAGGCTGGCCGCATAGCGGGTCAGGGTCAGATAATCCAGTCCCACATCCAGCAGGAACCGGAGCCGAGCTTTCACCTCTTTCAGAATAGGTGCTGCGATCTGCTGCCCCTGACTGCCGAGTTTCAGCTTTTCAAAAAACGCCAGACAGTCCCCGATGGTCATATCGGAAACCTGATGGATATTGGCGCCTCCCACCGTAACTGCCAGGCTCTGCCGGTTCAGACGCATGCCCTTGCACGCGTCGCAGGGGCTGATCCTCATGAACTCTTCGTATTCCTGTTTCGCAGTATCGGAAAATGCTTCCCGGTACCGGCGGTTCATATTTTCAATAAGGCCTTCAAAAACCGTGGGATAAATACCGCTTCCCCTCTGTCCCTTATAATGGACATCCACGCTGACCGTATCCCCGTAGATCAGGATCTTTTTGATCTTCTCCGGATACTCTTCAAACGGCGTGTCCAGGCTGAACCCATGCTTGCGCGCAAGGGCCTGCAGCATAGCATTTGCAAAACTGGATGACTTATTGGAACTCTGCCATCCTATGGCAGTGATCGCCCCCTGATTGATGCTGAGGCGCTTATCCGGAATGATCAGGTCGATGTCGAATTCCATCTTGTATCCGAGGCCTGCACAGACAGGGCAGGCGCCGAAGGGATTGTTGAAGGAAAAATTCCGGGGCTCCAGTTCCCCGATCCCGATCCCGCAATCCGGACAGGAAAAACTGGAAGAAAAATGAATCTCCCCCTGCTCGTCCACCTGCAGGATCAGCTGTCCGTCCGCTGTACGGTTGGCAGTCTCCCCTGCCTTCGGCTTTTCCGCGCCTTCCGGCCAGCTCACCACCTGCACGGTCATCTGACCGTCTGCCATTCCCAGGATCGTCTCAATAGAGTCCGTCAGCCGGGATTCGATCCCTTCCTTGACCACGATACGGTCAACAATGATATCGATGTTGTGCTTGTTGTTTTTTTCCAGTTTGATCTCTTCATCCAGATCATAATTGATCCCGTCGATCCTCGCCCTGACATAGCCCTGTTTCCGGGCAGATTCCAGAAGCTTTACATGTTCTCCCTTTCTGCCCCTGACCACAGGCGCCATCAGCATCAGACGCGTTCCCTGCGGAAGTGCCAGGATACTGTCCACCATCTGATCCACCGTCTGTCTGGAAATCTCCCTGCCGCAGTCCGGACAGTGAGGGATTCCGGCTCTTGCATACAGAAGACGCAGATAGTCATGGATCTCCGTGACCGTGCCAACTGTGGACCTGGGGTTTCGGTTGGTGGCTTTCTGGTCGATGGAGATCGCCGGCGACAATCCTTCGATCGTCTCGACTTTCGGCTTTTCCATCTGCCCGAGAAACTGCCTGGCATAGGAAGACAAAGACTCCATGTACCGGCGCTGTCCCTCGGCATAGATTGTATCAAAGGCCAGGGAAGACTTGCCGCTTCCCGAAAGGCCCGTAAAGACCACCATCTCATTTCGCGGGATGTCCAGGTCTATGTTTTTCAGATTGTTCTCCGCTGCACCGCGGATCTTGATATATTTCTGTTCACTTGCTGCCATAAAGCCTCCTGCATCAATCTAAATACTTCCGAAGGTCCAGCATCCGGTCCCTGAGCTGCGCGGCTGTCTCGAAATCCAGATTGGCCGCTGCTCTTTCCATCTGCTTTTTGACCCTGGCGATCAGCGCCTTCAGATCCTTCGCATTCATAGATTCCGGATCCATCGTCAGTTTCTTACCGGCCGATTCCGCTTCATGGGTAATGCTGATCAGATCCCGGACGGCTTTTCGGATCGTTTCCGGTTTGATTCCATGCTCTTCATTATAGGCCTGCTGGATCTTTCGCCTGCGCTCTGTTTCCGTGATAGCTGAGCGCATGGAATCGGTGATGGTATCCGCATACATGATCACATGCCCCTGGGCATTCCTGGATGCCCGTCCGATGGTCTGGATCAGGGATGTCTCGCTTCTTAAGAATCCTTCCTTGTCTGCATCAAGGATCGCGACCAGGGAGATCTCCGGGATATCCAGCCCTTCCCGGAGCAGGTTGATGCCTACCAGGACATCAAAGGCATCGAGCCTCATGTCCCTGATGATCTCTGTCCGTTCCAGCGCTGCTATATCCGAATGCAGATACCGTACCCGCACTCCCGCTTCTTTCAGGAAATCCGTCAGGTTCTCTGCCATCTTCTTGGTAAGGGTAGTCACCAGGACCTTATTGCCCGCGGCTGTCTCTTTATTGATCTCTGTCAGAAGATCATCGATCTGTCCTTCCACCGGCTTTACGGTCACTTCCGGATCCAGAAGCCCTGTCGGCCGGATGATCTGTTCGGTCCGCAGCAGTTCATGGGCGCCTTCATAGCGTCCGGGAGTTGCCGAAACGAACAGCAGCTGGTCGATCTTCTGCTCAAACTCTTCGAATTTCAGCGGCCGGTTATCCAGTGCGGAAGGAAGCCGGAACCCGAAATCCACCAGGGTCTGCTTGCGGGAATGGTCCCCGTTATACATAGCCCCTATCTGGGGCACCGTCATATGGGACTCATCGATAATGATCAGGAACTCATCCTTGAAGAAATCGATCAGGGTCGCCGGCGGCACTCCCGGAGCAAGGCCAGTCAGATGCCTCGAGTAATTCTCAATCCCGGAACAGATGCCGGTCTCCCGCATCATTTCGATATCAAAATTCGTCCGTTCCCAGATACGCTGGGCCTCCAGCAGTTTCCCATTCTCCTGGAAATAAGAGACCCGTTCCTCCAGTTCCTCCCTTATATCGCGAAGTGCCCGCTCCATCTGCTCCGGCGGAACGACATAATAAGACGCCGGAAGCAGTGCTGCGTGGGACAGTTTGGCCTTGACCTCTCCTGTCAGCACATCAATCTGGGAGATCCGGTCGATCTCATCTCCGAAAAACTCCACACGGATGGCGTAGCTGTCCGTGGAAACCGGGATGACCTCCAGAGTGTCCCCCCTGACCCGGAAGGTGCCTCTCTGAAAATCCATATCATTGCGCTCATACTGGATACGGATCAGTTCCCGGATCACTTCATCCCGTTCCTTATGCATACCCGGTCTTAAGGACACGCAGCTCCTGGCATACTCCACCGGATCGCCGATCCCGTAAATACAGGAAACAGACGCCACGATGATCACATCCTTGCGCTCCACCAGGGACATGGTCGCTGAATGCCTCAGCCGGTCGATCTCATCGTTGATGGAAGAATCCTTCTCGATATAAGTATCCGTCGAAGGCACATAAGCCTCCGGCTGGTAATAATCGTAGTAGGAAATAAAATACTCCACGGCATTTTCCGGGAAGAACTCCTTGAACTCGCTGTACAGCTGAGCTGCCAGCGTTTTGTTGTGCGCGATGACCAGGGTCGGTCTGTTCAGCGCCTGTATGACATTGGCCATGGTAAAGGTCTTCCCGGACCCGGTCACTCCCAGAAGGGTCTGGAACTGATTGCCCTCCCGGAACCCCTTTACCAGTTCCTCGATTGCCCTGGGCTGATCACCCGTCGGTTTGTATTCTGATACAAGTTTAAATCTGCTCTCCTGCATGGATCTCCTCATGACAGATACCGTGTCATACATCTTCTGTATCCGTTTGTTTGCCGTGGATTAAAGTATAGCAATCCCCTTCGGTTCTGTAAAGCATTTTCGAACATAGGTTCGCTCTTTATCTTTATATCAGGCGTAT
>JAFWOB010000046.1 GCA_017510065.1 Parasporobacterium sp. | reverse complement strand
TGCACCGACAACTATTACACGGCTCTGATACGCCAGTATCAGGCAGAAAAGGAGGTAGAGAGAATTGTTTTCCATTCCGAGAAAAAAGCCAAAGGAAAACGTCCGGCTGGAACTGCCAAAGTCGCTCAGCAAAAAGGAGCGGAAGCAGGTAGAGCGGATCATCGCGGACGCAAAGAAAAATGACGGCGTTCCGCGCACGGCGCAGCAGTCAATCCCATTCCAGAGGATGTTCCAGGACGGCATCTGCCGCACCGGCAATAACTACTACACCAAGACGATCCAGTTCCAGGACATCAATTATCAGCTTGCCCAGCAGGAGGATAAGACGGCCATTTTCGATGAATGGTGCGGGTTCCTGAACTTCTTTGACAGCTCCGTTCACTTTGAGCTGTCCTTCATGAATCTCAGCACAGACGCGGCTGACTTTGAAAAGAATATCCGCATCCCGCTGAAAAACGACGGCTTCAACGATGTCCGCGAGGAATACAGCAGGATGCTGCGGACGCAGCTTTCGCAGGGCAACAACGGCCTGACCAAGACCAAGTACCTGACGTTCGGCATCGAGGCGGATTCCATGAAGCAGGCCAAACCGAGGCTGATCCATATCCAGACCGACCTTCTGAACAATTTCAGGCGGCTGGGCGTGGTGACGAAGGTACTGACCGGCAAGGAACGCCTGAAGCTGATGCATGACATGTTCCATCTGGGAGATAAGGACCGTTTCTATTTCGAGTGGAAGTGGCTGGCGGAATCCGGGCTGTCCGTAAAGGACTTTATCGCGCCGACTTCCTTCTCCTTCCCCGGCGGGCGGACGTTCCGCATGGGCAACCTGTACGGGGCGATGAGCTATCTTGCGATCACGGCATCCGATCTTTCTGACCAGCTTCTGAAAGATCTGCTGGATATGGAATCGAGCCAGATCGTAACGATGCACATCCGTTCCCTGGATCAGAACAAGGCGATTAAGGAAGTAAAGCATACGATCACGGAGCTGGACCGTTCCAAGATCGAGGAGCAGAAAAAGGCTGTTCGCGCCGGTTACGACATGGATATCATCCCGTCTGACCTGGCTACCTACGGCAGCGACGCCAAAGACCTGCTGAAAGAGCTCCAGAGCCAGAACGAGCGCATGTTCATGGTGACATTCCTCATTATGAACACCGGGGCGACGAAGCAGGAACTGGACAACAACATCTTCCAGGCATCCAGCATTGCGCAGAACCACAGCTGCAACCTGCGCCGTCTGGATTCCAGCAGGAACAGGGCCTTATGAGCAGCCTGCCGCTGGCACAGAACCTGATCGAGATCGAACGCGGCCTGACCACCAGCAGCACGGCGATTTTCGTTCCGTTTACCACACAGGAGCTGTTCCAGACCGGAAAGGAAGCCCTGTATTACGGGCTGAATGCATTGTCCAACAATCTGATCATGGTTGACCGGAAGCTTCTGAAAAACCCGAACGGCCTGATTCTCGGCACGCCAGGTTCCGGTAAATCCTTCAGCGCCAAAAGGGAGATCGCCAATGCTTTCCTGGTGACGGACGACGATATCATCATTTCCGATCCGGAAGCCGAGTATTCCCCGCTGGTGGAGCGTCTGGGCGGCCAGGTGATCCGCGTCAGCCCGACCAGCACGCAGTATATCAATCCGATGGATATCAACATGAACTATTCCGAGGAGGATAACCCGATTGCGCTCAAAGCTGATTTTATCCTTTCGCTCTGCGAACTGGTCGTAGGCGGCAAGGAAGGCTTGCAGCCGATTGAAAAAACGGTTATCGACCGCTGTGTGCATCAGGTTTATCAGTCGTATTTCAACGATCCGAGACCGGACAACATGCCGGTTCTGGAAGACCTGTACGACGAGCTGATGAAGCAGGATGAAAAGGAAGCCCACCATGTGGCAACTGCCCTTGAAATCTATGTCAAAGGCTCCCTGAATCTCTTTAATCACCGCACCAACGTGGACATTGATAACCGCCTGGTCTGCTATGACATCAAGGAGCTGGGCAAACAGCTGAAAAAGATCGGGATGCTGATCGTTCAGGATCAGGTCTGGGGCCGTGTGACCGCCAACCGTGAGGAAGGTAAATCCACCCGTTACTACATGGATGAGATGCACCTGCTTCTGAAGGAGGAACAGACGGCGGCGTATTCCGTGGAGATCTGGAAGCGTTTCCGTAAATGGGGCGGCATCCCGACCGGCATCACACAGAATGTCAAAGACCTGCTGGCGAGCCGTGAAGTCGAGAACATCTTTGAGAACTCAGACTTCATTTATATGCTCAATCAGGCTGTAGGCGACCGCGCGATCCTGGCCAAGCAGCTGAATATTTCTCAGCACCAGCTTTCCTACGTCACGCATTCCGGCGAAGGCGAAGGGCTGTTGTTCTATGGGAATGTGATCCTGCCGTTTGTGGACAGGTTCCCGACCGACCTTGAGCTGTATCGTATCATGACGACCAAGCCCGGTGAGGTCGCGGAAGCAAGGGAGGCTGGCTAATGGCAAAGAAAATGAATTTCCGCAATGACATGCGGGAAGCGAAAAACGCAAAAGACAGCGTGGAAGAAGCCGAACGCCTGCCCACGGAAAAAGGCTATACCCGGACTAAGAGGAAGCTGAAAGGCACAAAGCCGAATGAGCAGACCCTGCGGCACGGGAAGAAGCCGATTGAAAAGCCGAAACAGTCCGGGAAGCTGAAATCCGCGCTTGTCTCACAACAGCTGCATGAACGGCTGGAACAGGCAGACCAGGACAACAATATCGGCGTGGAGGCAGTCAACCGCGGAACACAGACGGCAGAAGCCGGTGCAGCCGTTGCCAGAGATACTGTTGGCAAGGTGCGTAAGTACGGGGAAAAGCTCCATGACCGGGCCGTAAAGCCGGAAGTCAGTGCTGAAAAGGAAACGCTGCGGCATGTGCAGGAAGAAACCGTGGAAGGGGTAAAAACCACTGCTTCTGCCCGGACTGCGAAAGCCGGGGAAACTGCCGGAAAGGCAGCCAAAGGAGCCGAAAAGTCCAATGCTTTCTCACGCTTCATGCAGAGGCGGAACATCAAACAGGAATATGCGGCAGCGAAGACTGGAAGGAATGTCGGTAATGCGGCATCTCACGGTCTCGCTATCACACCGACTTTGAAGGAGCGTGTGAGTAAGGTCTTTGCAAGGGCCGGAGGCTTTGTGAAAAGCCATGCCGGAGGCATTGCCATCGGCGGGATCTTCATCTTCCTGCTGGTGTTCATCTTTACGCAGATGTCATCCTGCTCGTCGATGATCGGCGG
>JAFWOB010000045.1 GCA_017510065.1 Parasporobacterium sp. | reverse complement strand
GGCTGCCCGGATTGTAAAGCATCATCAGCATGGATTCCTCTTTGGTGAATCTGGTTTTCATTCGATATTCCTTTCCCCGATCTCGGACTTTCCGAGAAACGGCGGTTCCTTGGCTGCCTTCAGTTTCTCCAGGATGGATTCTCTCTGTTCGGCCTCCTGCAGCGCTGGGGCTTTCCCGTTGTTAATGATCCCGTCGATCATCCCGTAATCGTCCTCCATGGACATTTCCGCATATTTCAGATAATTCTCCGGTTTCAAAAACTCAGGCAGCTCCTTAAAGCCGATGGAATCCACATAATGACAGGATATCTGACCATTGGTGCGGATGGCTACGATGTCGCTGACCGAAAGGCTGTGTCCATGGAAGTCCGCCGGGTGCGCGATATTGAATTTCTCGTAGAGCATTTCCAGCATCGTGTTCTGATCCTTATAGGGGAGAAGCGGAGCCACGTAGACCAGCTCATAACGGTCGATTTCCGGTTGGTTCCCGCTCCTTTGCAGGGCTTCGTAGGAAATGAAGCGCATGGGCCTTGTTTCCTCGCCCTCTCTCAACTGCATAATCGCATACGTATCATTGATTGCTGTCAGGAACGCCTCCATTTTGGTTCCTTCGTCCTGTCCGTTGATTTCATCCCATTTGAAAATCTTCATCTTCGTCCTTTTCCTTTCCATCAAAAGGCAGGCCTTTGGTTTTCGCGTCCTCGGCCTGCTGTTTTCTTCTCATATCGCTGTAAGGGGGACGGATGCCGATACAGCGTTTCGGCACCCGGTAAGTTACGGAGCGCTGCGCTCCCTTATCCAGTAGCACGTAATGCTCCGGATATTTGGCCGCCAGCGCTTTCAGTTTGCTGATCAGGCGGCGGTCAAAGGTATAGACCGTAGCCTCATCCAGCTCATTATCCCAATTTATGATTGTTTCCTGTTCTGCCAGGGTGTAATGATAGCGTTTCATCTTTTCCTGCCTTTCTTCGCCTTCCGATGGAAAGACGGAGCAAATGATATGGACGGATCAACCTCTGCGGTATCCACCAGTTCCCGGACGAATGCACTGATCTCCTCCATAAAGCAGGCTGAATCGTAGGATTGCTGTTCCATCTGAAGAAGCTTCTGTTCCCATTCCGCTGTCATCATGGGAGATTTCAGTTTCTCCGGCACGACAGTGACCAGCGAGACGCCCTTTTCAGTCGGGAGAAGTATCTTTGTTTTCTTATCACCGCTGCGGACGGCAAACCCGCGCTGGATCAGCTTTTCGATAATCCCGGCACGGGTTGCCGGTGTACCCAGACCTTTCCGCTCCACGTCATCCGGGATATCCTCTGCACCGGCAGTCTCCATCGCATGAAGCAAGCTGCCTTCCGTAAAATGCTGCGGCGGTTTCGTTTTCCCGTCTTTGACTTCGGCTTTTACAAGAGGAATGACCATGCCTTCCTGCACGCGAGGGAGTGCTTCCGCATCCTTCTCCTTCGCAGGATAGAAATGCTCCACGATTTCCTTCCAGCCGGACTGCAGGACGGTTTTGCCCTTCACCGTGAATGTCTCCCCAGCACATGAAAGCTTTATCGCTGTTTCCTCATACCGGCAGGGATCACCTGCGGCAGCCATAAATCGCACCGCCACCAGTTTCAGGATTTCGGCTTCCGCTTTCGGCAACTCCGCGACCTTGGCGCTGTTCAGTTCCCTTGTCGGGATCACCGCATGATGATCTGTTACCTTCGCATTATTGATTACCTGACCGGCATGAACCGGAATATTCCCAGCGTAATCCAAAGCTGCTGCCGCCTGATACACCAGTTCCGGCAGGGACGGAGCCATATCCTCCGTGAGGAATCGGCTGTCCGTCCTCGGATAAGTGACCAGCTTCTTTTCATACAGGCTTTGCAGGATGTCCAGCGTCTGCTGCGCGGAAAAGCCCAGTACCTTGTTCGCATCCCGCTGCAGGGAAGTCAGATCATAGAGAAGAGGCGGTTTTTCCGTTTTTTCTTTCGTTTCTATGCTGTCCACACGCACCTGATGATCCTCCCTGCATTTTGCGGCAAGAACCTCTGCGTCTGCCTTGTCTGAAAAGCGTTTGCTTGATGCGCGGATCGCATCTGCCTGAAGCTGCACTGTATAGAACAGTTCTGGCATAAATGCCTTGATTGCCTCCTCCCGTTCCACCAGCATAGCCAGTGTCGGCGTTACGACCCGGCCCACGTTCAGAGTAGAATCGTACAGGCAGGAATACAGCCTGCTGGCATTGATCCCGATGATCCAGTCTGCACGTTCACGGCAGAGCGCAGCATTATAAAGGGCATCGTATTCGGAAGAAGGTTTCAGGTTTTGAAAGCCCTCCCGGATTGCGCTGTCCTCCATGGACGAAATCCATAGCCGTCTGAATGGCTTTCGGCAGCCTACCTGATGATAGACCAGGCGGAAAATCAATTCGCCCTCGCGCCCTGCATCCGTAGCGCAGCAAAGCTCGGTAACGTCTTTTCTTGCCATAAGGCTTTTCAGCGTCTGAAACTGCTTTTTTGTAGACTGGTATATCTGATACTTCCACTTCTTCGGCAGGATTGGGAGGTCTTCCTTTCTCCATTTTCCGTATTTCTCATCGTATGCCTGCGGCATGGCAAGCTCCACGAGATGACCGACACACCAGCTCACAAGATACCCGCCGCCCTGAAAGTATCCGTCTTTTCGTTCTTTCGCTCCGATAACCTTGGCAATAGCAGAGGCAACCGAGGGCTTTTCCGTTATCACAAGTCTGTAGCCCATGGAACCCTCCTCAGATCACTGCTTCCTGCCCCTTGCCGGACTTTACTTTTGCCGGATGGTCTTTCTGCGCTTCCTTTGCCTTGCCCAGCGTTCCGAGAAGAGACGGTTTCTCCGTCTGCCGTTCCGTTTTTCTGGCTTCGTATTTCTCTGCCAACTCAAACACCCTGTCCTTGCCGTCATAGTGATAGACATTATCGGACAGCTGCTCGGACGGGCTGACCTCCGCCGCGTTGACGCTGCGCACCATGCTGGTAAGCTCCTGCCTGGTGATGTCGCCGGTGTCTTTCAGGAACAGCAGCTCATGGATAGAGGACGGCAGGATAAAGAAGTTGCCGCCGATCTTCTCCGAAGCCTCCTGAAGAAAGTCCGGGTAGGCCAGAACGCCCGCGCCGCGATTCATGGTCTCTGTGCTTGCCACGTACAGCCTCGGCTGCCCGTCATCAGGCGTCGGCACGGGCATACCGCCCATCATCTCGCTGAGAACCTCTTCCATGGAACGGAAAGAGGCCGGGTGTGTGACCGGCGCGTGTTCCAGTGCATCCTTTTTCATCTGCTCTGCACTGACACCGAAAGCGTCCAGAAGCCCCTGCGTCACGCGGGCAGACATCATGGTGCCGTCGCCGGAATAAAGATCCAGACGGTACAAGACAGCCAGATCCTCCACCTTGTCATGAGGATGGACGGAGAGAAGCGCTTCGTTGCCTTTCTGCGGGATCAGCTCCGGAAAAAGCATGTCCTTGGCCTGTTCATAGCTGATACTCTGATTACCGATTCTTACAGTATTGCTCATAGTCTTATCCTCCTTCTGTTTGTGAGCATAAAAATCAGCCTCCCACGGGATGTGAAAGGCCGAAATGTATCGGGCAGCTCTGTGGCTGCCCTTGTTCGGCGGTTTACAGTTCTGGCCCGGCGTTCTGCTTGACCGAAGGCTTCCGGTCAGAAGCTTTCTTCTCGCCAAGCTGCCCCAGGACGGAATCACGACTCTGGGACTTATAGAACTCCACCATGCTTTTCAGCTCCCTGTTCGGGACGGCTCTTTTTTCGTTCTCCCAGATGTTCTTTCCGTCCTTCTGGCCCGCAAGATACGGCTTGGTAACGGTAGTCGTGCCATCCACAGGAATCTTTGCCCACAGGCCTTTTCCGTACTGGTTCTCATGCACCGCTTTCGCCGGAAGCACAAAGCTCGCCCACGGGGTATGATCATTGCGGTCCTGATTGGGGATCGTGATCCTCATCATTTCCTTTCCGTCCTTTGTGGTAAACGGCTCTGCCGTTCCCTTGCCAAAGTGCAGAGTGATCTCTTCGATCTTCTTGCTGCTGTCGTACTTTTTCTGTTCTTCCATAATCCGTTCTCCATTCTCGGCCACAAGGCCGTAATTGGCGGGATCGAAATCCACGATTTTTTCTTCCCGCATACTGTAAGTTGCTCCGTTCTGCCCGCCGATGATCACATGATCCAGACAGCTGACACCCATGAGCTTGCCTGCCGCGATTACCCGTTTTGTCAGTGCGATATCTTCCTGCGAAGGCGTCGGGTCTCCGCTCGGATGGTTGTGCATCAGCAAAAGACCGGACGCATTACTGAGCAGGCAGCTCTTAAAGATGTTGGATATGTCAGCGAGGGACTGATTGATCGTCCCCACGCTGACAATATTGAAATTGATGGGTTTCAGCCTGGAATTGAGATTTACGACGCAGAGTACCTCCCGGTCATACTGGGAAAGCTCCTTCCGCATAACATCCACGGCGCGGTCAGGTGTGCTCATCGGTTCCGTAGAATACAGCGTCGTTCCCTCCGCAAGGCGGATGCAGACTTCATGGAGCTTGTACTGTCTCTGCTTTTTCTCTGCCATCCTCACCCTCCTTCAGGAATTCCACACGGATAATTACGTCGTCGGGCAGTGTCCGGATCAGTTCACGCAGTTCCTCGATTGTCATGACTTCCGGCATTACTCGTCCTCGCTTTCGTCATAATCCTCCTCGTCTTCAGCTTCCTCCGGGATATCGTAGCCGTCATCATCCTCACGGTAATCCGCATCAGGATCAGGGCTGTCTGCAACAGCTGTCTGCTGCTTCTTATTCTTCATGAAGAAGAACGCGCCGCCCACGCCGCAAACTCCCAGCAACAGAATCAGGCCAAGGACGTAGGGAGCCTTGGATTTCTGTTCCGGCTCCGGTTCCTGTTCTTTATCCTTTTCTGTATCCAGCGTTTCTGTAGGCGTGACAGTCTGCTGTTCCTGCTGCTTTTCTGATTCCTGTGCGGCCAGCTGTTCTTTCATAGCTGCCGCAGCATCCTCATCCATCAGGGAGAAAAGATCGGCTTCATCGACCTGGTTCAGGAAATGGACGTTTTCATTGCCTTTTTCGTCCCTGTCGATGACGAGATAGAAGTAATTGCCGGATCGCGTCACCATCGTGATGAACTGTTTGCCTTCTCCGGTCGGACTGCCTACATCATCAACCAGCGTCAGATTCCCGTCCGGTGTCAGAGGCAGGCTGCCGGAAGAACTCTGTCCGGAAAGCATCTGCAAAAACAGCGTCAGGTATTCCTCCGGGATATCAATGCCCGTACTTCCGCTCTGGTTCTGTTCAATGATCCGCAGATACTCCTTATAGACATAGCCCGTCTTTTCCGGGACGATGATCTTTACCCAGTCGCCTTCGTCCTCGATCACTTCCACCTGTTCGCCCGGAAGCAGCTGATCCAGAATCTCATAATCCATCCCGCCGCCGGAACGGACATTCAGCCTGCCGCCGTTTGTAGTGACAATACCGATCTGCCTTGTTTCCTCTTCCTCTTCTTCATCATCGAAGGAGAAAATGATGGTCCCATTCTCGGTGCGGATATGAACTTTGCTGCCTTCTGCCTCTTCGGCATCCTCCGGGGTTACTACCGGAGCGTCGTCTTCCTGTTCATCCGTATCGGTATCTTCCGAAGAAACCGGGATGGCATCCTGCACGGTCGGTTCGCTTTCTTCCCCGGTATAAGCAAAAGCCGGAACGCAGAACGCTCCGGCACTGATCACAACCGCCAGCAGGGCGGCCAGGATACTCTTAATTCTCATGGTCTTTTTCCTCCTCATCTGCCATGGTATAACTCATATTTCCGGGATTCGCACTGCCCTTAAAGGCTGCCAGGATTTCCGCCAGCTGTTCAGGCGTGATATTTGCCTTATGAACCATCTCGTGAATCTCCGTATTGGTCTCTTCCGTGATCTGATCCTGTGTTTCCCGGATTCTTGCTGCTACCTCTTCCTGTTTTTCAATGAGCTTTTTCAGCTCCTCTTCGAGGCGTTTTCTTTTCCTTGTCATAAGCCCTCCTGTATTCTTACGGTAATCTGCCGAAGCAGTAGAAATGCTGTCGCCAGTAGGCCGTGTCAATGGATGCGTACTGGATGGGATTCCCGCAGTGGATCATCATATTGTTGCCCACATAGATTGCAACATGGCTTGCGCCAGACGTGTTGTACGTTCCCTGGAAGAAGATGATATCTCCAGGTTTCGCCTCGCTTGCCGGTATGATGGAAAGCTGCTGCCGCAGTCCCTCTGCCGTCGTTCTTCCATAGTTCCATCCGTTGCCGCAGTGGTTGATCACCCAGCAGACAAAACCGGAACAGTCAAAGCTCGTTGACGGAGAAGAACCGCCCCATACATACGGATACCCCAGATATTTCTCTGCCTCCTGGATCATCCGCGCAAACCGGACATCACTCAGGGCTTCGCCCGGTATGTCATAGTGCAGATAATCGCTGCTCGGCGTGACATTGGCGTAGATATCGCCCTCGAAGAGATACGGCCTATTCCCGTAGGTGGAAAGCAGGATATTGTAGCGTTCCCTCTGGTCAGTATCCATCCCGCCGGAGAAGACCGCCGCTTCCAGCGTCTTGTTCTTCAGCGTGACATTCAGGATGTAGTAGTCATAGGGAACTTCAACGTCATACTCATATTCTTCCTCGGTCGTCTCGCCGGTCTCAGGGTCTGTGTACGTCGTTGTCCCGGTGCGGGTTTCGGTGCGATACCTGGTCTCGACTTCCTCCTCCAGCGTCAGCTCATACTGCTTGTCAAAGAGAGTCTGCAACGCCGTCTGTACTTCCGCCCGTGTATAGTCCTCATACATGACCGTCAGGTAAGAAGTCAGAACGTAAGGATTGTGGTTGATTTCGTCCAGGTTGTAGCGGTACTCGTCATAGCCGGGATGCGTGGATTCGATGTTGTTGATCTGGCTCCGCAGCGCATCCTCCATAGCGGTATAGTCGCTGTTGGCACCCCGGATATCCTCGTCCTCTGCCGTATAAGAGCTTCCCAGCAGCGTCCCTCCGGAGCCGCCGATCATCGACGAGCAGGATGACATCTGCGTAAAGATGAACACCAGCAGGAAGATGAAGATCCCGCCGATGGCAATGCCTCCGGCATGGCTTTTCACAAAGCCTCCGGCCCTTGCAAAGACCTTACTCACACGCTCC
>JAFWOB010000044.1 GCA_017510065.1 Parasporobacterium sp. | reverse complement strand
GCCGCAAAAGAATATGCGGAATACCAGGAGCGCCAGCGTGAGATCCGGAGGAAAAAGAAAGAAAAGGAACAGGCCAAACGGCAAGCCGCTGAAACCGACCCGCAGGCACAGGCGAAGAAAGAAGCAAAGCGTATCGAGCGCAATAAGAAGAACATGGAACGCTACTACCGCAACCGTGTCCCGATTGGAGAGCTTGAGAAACGCGCTGAGACCGATCCCCAGGCGGCTGAAGAACTGAGGATCCGCAGGGAAACAGAGGCGGAGCATAACCGTAAGAATAAAGAACGCCGTGAGACGCGCATGGCTCAAGACCCGGCATATGCCGAAGAAATCCGCAGGAGGACCGACGAGCGGAACAAAGCCAGAACTGCACAGCGAAGCGCTGATCGTAAGGCACTGATTGAGAGGGCAAGGACGGATCCGGAGGCCGCCGCCGAGCTGGAAGCCCTCAGGGCGAAAGGCCGTGAAGCTGCCGAACGTAGCCGCCAGAAGAAATTGGCCAGGATGGAAGCTGATCCCGAATACGCCGCCGCTGAAAAGGCAAAGAGGAACGAGAAGGCAAAGAGGGCTTATCACGCAAAGAAGGAAAAGTTGGCCGACCTGAAAGCCAGGGCGGAAACCGATCCGGAAGCCGCCGAGGAACTTGCGGCGATCCGGGCTTATAGCGTAGAGGCCTCAACCAAGAGCCGCAAGAAGCTGATCGAGGATGCCAAAACAGATCCTGATGCCGCCGCGAAGCTGGCCGACCAACGAAGCCGCAGGAACGCCAACACCAAGAAGAAAAGGGATGAACTGATCGCCCAGGCTGAGACTGACCCAGACGCCGCCGCGAAGCTGGCAGAACGGAGAGCCAAGGATGTGGAGAACACCCTGGCTTATCGCAAAAGGCTTGAAGAGCAGGCCAAAACGGATCCGGAGGCCGCCGCAAAGTGGGAAGCGCACAGGGAATACAACCGCCGCTATCTGAGAAGCTACCATGCAAAGAAGAAAGCGGCAACTGCCGGAAAGGAGCAGGAAATCTATGAAGTATGTCCTTAAACTGATCGGGAAGATGATGATGCTTCCGGTGATTCTAGCCGTGACCCTGGTCCAGTGGTTCATAACGTTTCTGGTCGGATTCTCTTCCGCTGTTTTCTATCTGCTTGCTGGACTGTTCCTGATGGTGGCAGTCCTGTCATGCCTGATGGGGCTGGCCGCAAGAGCGGAAGCTGCGATAACGATCCTGGCCGGATTCGTTATATTTATGGTTCCGATCATTGGGGAATGGTTTGTCGGGATCATTGCCGCGCTGAATATGAGAATGCGTAATTTTATCAGGTCTTGAATAATCGAAGAGATTGAAAATACAATTGTTTTATGGTACACTGAATCACAACTTCACGGCAATCTGTGATTACGGAGGAAAAGGTGATGAATGAAAAAAACACAGTGAATCTTACGATTTCTGTGACGAAGGAAGAGCGAAAAGCATTAAAACAAGCAGCTTTAGATAGTGATATTTCTGTATCGGCGTTAGTTCGCCAATGGCTAATAGAATATCAGAATAGGCTACAGAAGGAGGCCAAGAAACAATGACCAGAATCTGTTCCGAGTCGAAAGCAATGACCGCAATTAGTCTATTCTCTGGCGCGGGCGGTTTAGATGTCGGATTTGAACAGGCCGGATTTAAGACAATTTTTGCAAATGAATTCGATCATGATGCCGCTGAAGCATGGCGATTAAACCGTCCGAATAATTCACAAGTCATGGTGGAAGGTGATATCAACAATCATCTTGAAGATCTTACCGGATTTAAGGACGTGGCTATTGTATTTGGCGGACCTCCGTGCCAAGGGTTTTCAGTTGCAGGAAAAATGGATCCTATGGATGAACGTTCTCAATTAGTATGGCGGTTTATGGATGCTGTCGAGATCGTTCGCCCAAAAGTTTTTGTGATGGAAAACGTGGCGGCTCTCGGGTTATTGGCAAAATGGGAAAGTGTGCGTAGGGGCATTGTAGAAAGAGGCAGTGCTTTGGGATACGATGTCTCGTTCAGAGTGCATCATACACCGGATTATGGAGTGCCCGAAAATCGTGATCGTGTAATCTTTATCGGCATTAGAAATGATGTTGGATCATCAGATATTTTTTATAAATCCTTAGCGGAACATACGGCAAGTCCCGTTACAGCTAGGGAAGTGATCTTATCGGCTGGAAGATTTGGAACGAAAGACAATCCTCAAACGTGTACAGCTAATGTTAGTCTTGCCATGCATCCAGTTATGCGTCGTTCTCCTTACGCAGGGATGCTTGTGAATGGAGCGGGTCGTCCTATTGATCTTGATGGAATTGCTCCGACACTTCCGGCTTCGATGGGAGGCAATAAGACTCCTATTGTTGATGAAGTGGCGCTTAATGATGCATCGGTTCCTAATTGGTTTTCTACCTATCACAAAGCATTAATAGATGGCACAACCACACCTGAGACATCAAAGGTTCCTGAATCTATTCGCCGCCTGACAATAAAAGAATGCGCGGCTATTCAAACGTTTCCTGCGGAATATAAGTTCAGTGGCCGGAAAACAAAACAGTATAAACAGATAGGCAATGCCGTTCCGTGCCTTTTTGCAAAAGCAGTTGCAACTGCTGTTCGTGATTCATATCTGGAGGTGTGACAAATGGCAATAGATATCGATAAGTCTGCGGCGACAAAGTTGCTTAATACTTCCTATGTGGAGTGTTCCAAAGAACCTGTAACGGATTGTCCAATACAAGAAACTATTGACTTTGTTATGCATGGCAGAAACTGCCTTACGTATCGTTATATCCTATATACGGCATTGCTTGCAAAGGCAGTCGATCCCACGATTGATATCCTTTCTTTGCAAGCAAAGGATAAGTCGGAAGGAGCATATGATGCACGATCACTTGCAAAAGATGTTGTCTTTCAATTTCAAAAGACGATGCTCGGAAACACTCTCGATGGTGCGAATAGCGATCCTCTCGTCAATAAGCCAGGACGATTTGAACGATTGAGTAAAGACAATCCGGCTGCAGGTGGTGATCCTAAAAAGGCTTTAGAGTTGTTGTGCGAAAATCTTCCAAGCGTACAGACGGATGCTCAAGCACGCAGATGTGTAAGCTATATCGTCAGCTTATTACTGAAAGAAAAAGAGACAAGAGATTCCCAGAAAAGCGCGGTGGCCGAAGCGGCAAAAGACATGGGAGCGTTTAATGTTCAGCGTTTTATGAGTAATTTGCTTGATCAGGGATTTGGAGGGTCTGCCCTAGTCATTGTTGCTACGGCGATCTATCATCTGTTATATGATGGGGATGAATATAACATCGTTCCACATCCTGTTAATCAGTCAGGGAGCTCTAAGCGTCAGTTCAGCGATCTGGATTTGTTCCGTGATGGAGATCCATTTATGGGGACGGAGTTAAAAGACAAACCGTTTACTGCCTCTGATGTTGAGCATGCGGCAGAGACAGCATCTGAAGCAGGAGCTTCAAGTTTGCTATTTATTGCAGGAAGGCAGTCAACATTTGCATCTCAACCACCAACATACTTTGTCCAAGCAAGAGAGAAGTATGCGGGCAAAGGGATGTATGTTGGAGTAACATCCATTGATTCGTTAATGGATACTGTGTTTGCTAGCCATATGGATATGAATCCTTCTCACTTGATGAAGGTAATAACAGAAACAGCTGAAAGCATAGGGGCGCTGGAAGCGCAAATGTGGATTTATTCCCATATGGCAGAAAACCAATGAGCAGAACAAAGGCTCTCAACCGCGAAAAGTTGAGGGCTTTTGTTTTGCCAATCAGACAGAATCGGTGCGCGACGATTCTGTGAAAACCGAATAGGACGAAAGCCAAGGCGACAGCCCTGGCTGAGTCAGATGAGGAAGCCGTTGAGCTTCGCTCCGTCACTCCGGTGATGGCAGCGAAACACTCAGCGGCTATTTTTGTGGGACCGTCCGGTGAACGGTTCCGCAAAAAGCCGGAAGGACCGGAACGAGCCGCCGGGCAAACGGCGAGATCCGGAACTGCCGGGGGCTGGGGTCAAGGGGAACGCAATTCCCTTTGGCGGAGTTAAGAGGCGGCAGTCTCTTATCTGGGTGCCGGGGAGAAACGTCCGGCGCGGGTCGAGGGCAAGGCCCCGCCCAGTTAAGTGATGGGAACCGTCACTTAGTACTGGGTATTACCTGCCGACACCGTGACGCTTTTTCCGGGTTTTGAGAGGCAGGGGTAAAGCATGAATTTCAAAAATGGGAGGAACCAATGAAACTCACAAGACACAATGGAAGGTCTGGGAAGAACGGCGCTTATAACCCGAAGCACAATGACCGCCGTTTTGACATCGGGAACAGTGACCATATCGACCAGGAGCGGGCAAAGCAAAACGTGTACTGGGACTGCTACCAGGGATTTCACTTTCCTTCGGACCGGGAACAGGAAGACAGGATTGTTTACTCTTTCGAGCAGATCGAGCAGGCCTACTATCTGGAACACTATACGGATTACTGTGAAGGCCAGCACGAACGAAACAGACAGACCGGGCATTCGTCAAGAGACCGATCTCCGCAGGATCTCTGGAAGGATAAAAAGACCTGTCCGGAAGAATCGCTGATCCAGATCGGGACGATGGAAGCATCCGTGCCGCCGGAAGTTTTGGCGGAGATCGCGGCGGAGTTCTTTGAGGAATTTGAACGCCGCTTCGGATCCCACATCCACATCTTGGACTGGTCACTGCATCTGGATGAGGCGACGCCTCACATCCATGAGCGACACGTCTTTGATTGTGAAAACCGTTACGGCGAGATCGCACCGCAACAGGAAAAAGCGTTGGAAGCCCTTGGCTTCGATCTTCCGAATCCGGACCAGAAGGCCAGCAAGCTGAACAACAGGAAAATGACTTTTGACGCCGCCTGCCGCGCCTTGCTTTTTGATATCTGCGCGAAGCACGGACTCCACCTGGATCACGAACCGGAATACGGCGGACGTAAGTATCTGGAGAAGCAGGACTATATCCTGATGAAGCAGAAAGAAAAGATGGCGGTTCAAGACCAGCAGATCGAATCGAAGAAAGCGGATCTGGAAGAACTTACGGTCCGCATTGAGGACACGGAGGCCTTTGTGGAAGAAGTGGCGGATACCGCTTATGAGCAGGCTGTAGATGCCGTGACCAGGACGGTCCGGGAAGAGATCCGAAATGAAGACTTCGGCCTGATCGAAGAACAGCGGCGGATAGTCCTGAACGACGCCAGTCTGTCCGACAGGGAAAGGAACTTCGCTGGCCGGATCTTTGCGGGACTCATGAACCGATTCAGGGGAATGACACAATATATCTCCGACAGGATTTCCGCGATATTAAAATCTCCGGAAAAGAAAGCCGTGATCAAGGAGCCGATCAAAGAATCCATCCGTGACAGGCTTGCGAGAAGCCAGAAAAAGGCGGACGAGCTGAACGCCAGAAGGCGTGAAGAACAGGGATTGCCGCCGAAACGAAAACAACAGAATATCGAGCTTTGAGAAGCGTCTGTTTTGATCATGATTAACGGTTCAAGGCAGGCGCTTTTTTCATTTCCAAAAAGAAAGAAGGTGATCACTTTGGGAATCTACTCCCAAATCAAAGAACAGGTCAGCACCCGCGAGGTCGCGGAGCATTATGGATACAAGGTCAGCCGGAACGGCATGATGCGCTGTCCGTTCCATGATGACCGGAACCCGAGCATGAAGGTCGATAAGAACTTCATCTGCTTCGGTTGTCAGGAAAAAGGCGACGTGATCCGGTTCGCCTCAAAGCTGTTTGGCCTGCCGGCTTATGAAGCCGCTGGCAAACTGATCGAAGATATGGGCCTCTTGGTGGATCTGGAAAACAGGCCGGACGCAAAGCCTGGCATTCGTCAGAAAGCCAAGCGAAAGCGTCAGGACGATGTCGGATTCCAGCAGACGTTGGACCGGGTCTACAACGTCTACTGCGACTATTTCCATCTGCTGAACGAGTGGGCGGATGTATACGCGCCGAGAGCGCCGAATGAGGATCTTCATCCCCTGTTCGTCGAGGCCATGCACCAGAGGGACTATGTCGAATACCTTCTGGATCTCCTGCTCTTCGGTTCAAAGGAAGACAAGGCCCAGGTCATTATCGAGAAAGGAAAGGGGGTGATCGAACTTGAAAAACGAATCAGGGAGTTTAAGTCCGGAGACAGAGAACGCACTTCACGAAACGATGGCAGTGCTCTCCCCGCCGAAGTCGGTGGAGGAAGTGAGGGAGCTTCTGGATCTGACGGAAAAAGGACTGGTCAGGAACACGGTATCAAACGCGGAAATGATCCTGTCCTATGATCCTCTTCTCCGCGACAGCGTCCGGTATAACGAGCTGACACAGAGGGTCGATGTGGTGAAGCCGATGGGCTGGGATCGCGGGAACTGCGGCCCTGCGCTGACGGACAACGACATCTTCAACTTCCATCTGTACTGTGACAGGACGTATGGGATCACTTCAAAAGTGCTTGTCGAGGAAGCAGTCAGCATCGTGGCGAACCGCAACGCCTACCATCCGATCAGGGACTTCCTGAACAGTCTGGAATGGGACGGCCAGCCGCGAGTCCGATATGCCCTCCGTCATTTCCTCGGAGCTGATGACAGCGACTACACCTATGAGATCCTGAAGTTCTTCATGCTGGGGGCCATCACAAGGGTCTTCAGGCCCGGCGCGAAGTTCGACTATATCATCTGTGTAGTCGGCGACCAGGGAGCCGGGAAAT
>JAFWOB010000232.1 GCA_017510065.1 Parasporobacterium sp. | reverse complement strand
GAACAGCACAGCCAGACAGCACCCTTCAAGCAGACTCAGGATCAGCACATGCTGCCATGCCGTATGGATCAGGAACCAGATATCAAAGCCCAGGATCAGAAGCATTGCCGGCCCGATCACATACCCGGACAGGTTCGTTGCCAGGTTGAAAAGGAATCCCAGAACCGCCGCGATGACTGCCAGCGGCAGAGCTGCGATTTTTCCGATGAATCGAATGATCTTCATGTTGACAGCCTCCTTCGTCTCTTTCTGTCTTTATTGTATTCTCCCCCTGTAAACCCCTCAACGATGTCGAGAGAGCATTTTCGGGTGATGTATGGGCACCGGTCTCCCGATGCCTTTTTACGGTTCATAAGTCCTGCAAATGCGCCGTCATCTGATAGCGGCAAGCTTCGCCAGTATCTTTCCCTCCATGTCGCAGAGAACGGCGAACTGCTCCCGCAGATATGCGATATCCTGCGCGTAGATGCTCCCGGTAGCGTTCGCCACTTTGGCATACTGATTCAGGTTGTTTCCGATGCGGCTGACCTGCTCCGTGAACTCCCGTATATCCTTCAGATCAAGCTGTACACACAGCCCGTCCAGGGACATTTTTCGGATATAGGCGCTCATATTTCGGATGCCCAGCTCTTTCATTTTTGTTTCGATCCGTTTCCGCTCCGCTGGGGTAATGCGAACATGAAGATACTCCGTTTTCTGTCTGCTCACAGCACTTCCTCCTCATGCTTCCGGGGCTTGCTGGAAGCGGCGCATTCCGGAGGATTTTTCAGGTATTCCATCACGGATGATTTCTCCGCGACCATGGAAACGCCACTGACTTCGATATCAGGATGGTCTTCTCCGATCACGCCGACCGTTTCGTGTTCGTCCATGTTCAGGGCAGCGTCCAGCTCCGCAAGGCGGGCGGATTTCTGCTGAAGCTCCGCTTCCTGTGGAAACGGTTTTCCAAGCTCCGCCTTCGCGTCTTCCTGCTGCTGATAGAGGCTTTCCAGCTTCTGTTTTGTTGTCTCGATCCTGCCCTCAATACCGCCAAGAACATTGTCGATACGGGTCAGATTACCCCTGGCATCCGTTCCCAGCGTGACGTAATGATTCATCTCGCCCTTGAGGGAAAGCTGATAGGCATTGTCGAAGCTGTCATAGGAAAGCAGCATTCTGAATCCGCGGTAACTGCCGATCTCCATGGGATCATGCCCCTTGTATTCCTTGCAGGCCGCGAGAATAGCCGTACCGGCATCTTCCTTTTTGTCGAAGGTCGTGCTGCCGACCGTCATGCCGGTAAAGCCGTCTTTGACAAGCGGGTGCAGAGCAACGGTTTTGGCGTCGGCTTCCAGCCCCCGGATAATGCCGTGTGTCTTTTCAATCTGCGCGGGGAAGTATTTCAGGAGCTGGTCTTCCAGACGGAACTGCTGGCTCTGATGGTCTGCCCGAAGGACACGAAGCCGCGCCACATCAATGTCCAGATCCATCTTTTCCTTGATCAACGGATTACCGGCACAGAGAGCTTTCACCTCCGCATAGGAAAGAGCCTGCTCGTCCACATCATCGCAGGAACGGACCGGCGATTTACTGGTCATGATCTGAGAAATGAATTTCTGCTTGTTCTCCAGCGTCTGCCAGAGGTAAGCGTCAAAGGTTCCTTCCGTCACGTACTGATACACCTGCACCTTGGGATTCATGTTTCCCTGGCGGATGATACGACCGTTGCGCTGCGTCATGTCCGCAGGCCGCCAGCCTACATCCAGGTGATGCACAGCGATCAGGCGATCCTGCACGTTGGTGCCGGCTCCCATTTTCTGCGTACTGCCCATCAGCACCCGTACCTGGCCGGTACGGACTTTGCCGAACAGTTCTTTCTTTTTCGCTTCCGTATCCGCGTCATGGATAAAGGCGATTTCCTCTGCCGGAACACCTCTGGCAATCAGCTTCGACTTGATATCGTTGTAAACATTAAAGCTCCCGTCATTCGTCGGCGTGGACATATCGCAGAACAGAAGCTGCGTCAGTTTTTCCTCCTTCCCGTCCTCCCAGATGG
>JAFWOB010000231.1 GCA_017510065.1 Parasporobacterium sp. | reverse complement strand
GGAACTGTCTGGTTGCTTCTTTGGCGATATTCATCTTTAACCTCCCTGTGTAAAGTGTGAAAAGTGGTACAACTTTTTCCACTTTTCACACTTTACCCGATTCTGAGGCGACCGGGTAGAAGCGGGTTATTGACCTGATACGCAAAAGCAGCCATATCATGCAAAAATAAAAAAACATAATTTTCACATGAGTTTTCTCACCAATTTTTCATGCGTTTTTTAATAAATCTTTTTTTTACATGAAAAAAACGTCGGCCATTTCATGCAGATTTAAAAAATATTCAAAAACGCATGAAAATCGCCGCCAATTTTACATGTGAAAATTTCATTTTTGAAAAAACACATGAAAACGGCTGCCAAATTATCATGTAAAAATTACATTTTTCAAAAAACGCATGAAATCGGCCGCCTGATCATCATGCAGAATCTTCATTTTTCAAAAACGCATGAAACCAACCATCCAAAGCTTCGCCGAAGAATACCGCATGCCCTTCCGTCAACAAGAGCATGCCAATCACGGCCTTTATTTCTGAAATTGTTGTCGGATGCTTTGACGCGGAATAGCATATAATGATGACAACTTGATAAGAAGATATTTCCCGACTAAAAAAATTGTAGAAAATGTACTTTCTTGATACAATAAATCGATAATGGAAAGGAGACGGGGCGATGAAAAACTGGAAACGAGTAATAGGAATGATTCTGGCAATTCAGATGATATTAGTATCATGCTTTACGGCCTTAGTCGCCTATGCACAGGAAACGGATCCGGAGCTTTTGGCAGCCGGTTATGAAGAGCAGCTGACTGATCAGATACTGCAGACTGTTCCTACTCATGAGGAACTGGAGACTGCCTCCCTTCAGGGAAGCCTGTGGAATTGGGCAGGCATCACCTGGGAGCATATGTCCGGTCATGCCCTGGAAGCAGCGGATGATACGGAAGAAACGAAGATCCTGGTTTCCGGCATGCTTCCGGAAGGCGCCTGGCTTAAGGGACAGGTGATCCGTCTGCAGGAAGATTACGTCAATAATGAAACCTGCCTTTATGCTTATCGAATCTCTGCATATGATAAAGATGGCAATGTGTATGTTCCGGAAGAAGGGAATCTGGAAGTTACCATCAGCAGCCCGCTGATCAATGAAGCGATTGCAAAAGGCTTCTTTATTCAGATCTACACGGATATGCTTTATCCGGCAGCCCATTATCATAATAATGATGCTTACGTATCAGAAGCCGGCGTGAATTTCAGCGTCCCGGTGCTTCCCTGCAGCTTGCTGGTTACCGTCTATGATCCGTACCATCAGCTGGAGGAAGAAGTAACGGAAGAACCGGAAGCCTGGGAGGAGCCGGAATACTGGACAGATAATACAGAGTCGGAAATCGAATATCCGGAAGATGGTCAGGAAGCGACCCAGGAAGAAACTTCTACAGAAAGAACCCTTTATTTCCTGTTTGATCCGGAGACAACTGCACAGGAAGAAGAATCCTTAATTACAGAAGAAACAGAAGAGACCCCCGTTCAGGAAGAAACAGAAGAAACGGAAGAGGCGGAAGAAGCAGAGCAGGAAGAGACCTCCGCCCAGGAAGAAACAGAAGAAACGGAAGAAGCAGAGCAGGAAGAAACCTCCGCCGAGGAAGAAACAGAAGAAACCGAAGCAGCAGAGCAGGAAGAAACCTCCGCCGAGGAAGAAACAGAAGAAACAGAAGCAACCGAACAGGAAGAAACCTCCGCTCAGGAAGAAACTGCAGAAGCAGAAGAACAGGAAGAAACAACCTCTCAGGAAGAGGAAGCAGAAGATACAGAAGAACCGGCTCAGCCGGAAACAGAAGCAGAAACAGAAAACGAAGCAGAAACCGAAGACGATGTTTATCAGCTGAACCAGCTGATCTTCGTAAACCGGAACGTGTTCGTAACAGGTATGATGCCGGCAGACGCCATTGTGGAAGCCGTGCCGGTGGATGTGGAGATCGACGGCGAAGTGGTTCTGGCTGCTTATGATATCGCAATCTATGAAAATGAAGAAAAGCAGGCAGAGGGTGATTCCTGGCAGCCGCAGGAGGACGAAGTCCAGGTTCACATCGTGGATCAGGAACTGAAGCAGATCAGCAATGAGGAAGTATCTGTTTACGGACTCAGTGATGCGCAGGCGGAGGCGGAGATTTCCGGTACTGCCCAGATCAGAGATGAAGAAGTGGTTGTGGACGCAGGAGAATCCTCCATTGTGATCGTGACCCGGAAGCTTCTGGAAAAATCCATTGCCATGGGCGGCAATACCTGGCATGTAACGGTCCTTTACGATACTGCGGCCGGGATCCCGGACGGGGCAGAGCTTGTGGTATCCGAAGTGAATGAAGAAGATTATCTCGAAGAAACCGCCCGGACACTTGACTGGACGGAGGATGACGAGATCCTTTATACCAGATTTCTGGATATCTCCATCATGTATGAAGGGGAAGAAATCGAACCGAAGACCCCGGTGGAAGTCCTGATCGAACTCCTGGATGTGGAAGATGGGACAGAGGACGTACAGGTTGTCCATTTCACCGATGAAGGAGCCGAAACCATCGACAGCAGCAGCGAAGATACTCTGGTATCCTTCGCTGCGGATTCCTTTTCTGTTTACGGATTCAGCAGCGTGCTGAAATCTGTAGCAAAGGAAGAAACAGATGAAGCAGCCCTTACGGTGCTGACCTCCGGAAAAGCGCCGGAACTGTCCGGAGCGCAGCCGGAAACGGAAGAAGGCACGGAAGTGCTGGCAGCCTATACCGTAGACGAGAGCAACTCAAAGCTCTGGCTGAAAGCGGTTCTCAATGAAGACGCAGAACTTGCTGAGAGGGAAAGCGTTACTCTGTGCACAGTGCAGGACAACACCGTGACAGAAGTGATCCTGGAGGAAGTCTCTCTGGAAAAACAGATGGTGCAGCTGGATCCGGGGGCAGAAGGATTTGCCCTGGTTAAGGACAGCGGCTATCGGAGAATGGATCTGGAACTGGTTCCCGAAGCAGGGGAAGGAAATGAACCGAATAGTGATGATTCCGCCACAGTGACCCTGAGCGGAATGCTGCCGAAGGATGCCAGCGCGGAAGCACAAGATGTCACCGCCCAGTTTGACGGCAGCGAATTCCAGAATGAAGAGGAAGAAGCAGGCGGAGAGAAGACTCCGGTTGCAGCATATGATATTACGATCCTGGAAAATGAAGATACTTATCAGCCGGATGAGGAGCATCCGGTGGATGTTACCATTATCAACAGCGCGATCCTTCCGGACCGTGAGCTGGAGATCTGGCATCTGAAGGATGACGGATCCAAAGAGCAGATCACAGAATTTGAAGTGACCGAAGGACAGATCCGGTTTGAAGCCGCAGGATTCAGTGTCTATGCTATTGTACAGGGGCCGGAGCCGGTGGTGCCGGAAGTAGTGACCGCGAAGAACCTGAACGAACTTCCGGGAGACGGGTTTTATCTTTCCATTACCAAGTCCGGAAAGGGAACCTGCTATTTCCAGAACACCCTGAATGCGAAAAGCTGTATCAGCAGGACCGGCAACGGCGAGATCGCCAAGGCTGCTGTCTGGTATCTGGAGCCGGAGGAAGGTCAGAATCGGTACAGCCTGTACACGCTGATCGATGGGAACAAAACCTATATGAAGGCGGTAGGAACCAACGGGATGGAACTCTCTGAGACTGACAAAACAGTCTTTGAAGTGAGCCTGTTTACTCCGGGAACCGAAGGTTTCTTCCTGTTCAAAGTCGCAGGGCAGAATCATTATCTGAACTTCTCCGGGAGCGGAGATGGATTTAAATGCTATGGCACTGCTAACGAAGATTGTAAAGTGGTGCTGACTTATCCGCCGACTCTGGGAGACGATCCTTATGAGCTGGATGGAAAAACCTACGGCCTGATGAATTACACCGGAGGAACCAGCGGAACCGCTATGATGGCAGGAAGCTCTAAGGCAAATGCGCTGAACGCAGTTTCCCTGCTGACCAGGCTTAATCCGCTGGACAGGACAGACCACCTGTATGTGGCGAAGGACAGCCAGATTTCCCTTTGGACCTTCCATGATCAGGGAAATGGATATTACCTGGTATCTGCAGATACCGCTGATGGGACGAAATATCTGCAGCTTACGAACAGCGGTCTGGCATTGTCGGATGCAGAAAATGCCACAAAGCTTCAGGTGATTCCGGGTACCGGCAGCAATGCGGGAAAGATCCGCCTGAGTGCGGGCCCACGGACAGTCTCCTATAAAGGCAGTGTCAATAACGGATTCGGCAGCGACCCGGATTCTGCTTCCTCCTGGAAGCAGTGGCTGAACCTGGTGGATCTGTCTGAACTTACAGAAGAAGACTTTGTGATCTATTCTGCCAGCAAGGTCAGCGTATCGGATGAACAGATCACCAACGGCTCCAGGATCATCATTTATACCAGGACCTGGAATGATGTTGAGAAACACTACGAATTCTATGCTATAGACCACAACGGAGAGCTGGTTCCCTGTTTCGAAAGCGGTGATTCCATCCAGTGGATCGGAACAAGAGTCAATACCCTGCTGTGGAATTTTACCGAGTACTATTACGAAGGAACCAACAAACCGAATTACTATTATGAGCTGAAGAATCCTTACTCCGGAAATTACCTGGCACCTCAGATCAGGGATGGCCAGATCCTTTCCGACAGCACTATTGGACTGAATCTCAACGGCAGGAAATATCAGGATTACTATTCCACCATACTTGCCTGGGATGATCCCTATTATGCTTTCGCAGGCCTGAAAGTCGAGAACGGAAAGATCGTTTCCTGCCCGATGGCCCAGGCAGAGGATTTCTATTTTGCCATCATGCAGGATATTACGGAAGAGACTCTGACACCGGTACCTACGGTAGACCATACCCAGTACGGAATCACCATGAAGGTCGTGAATTTTGACAGCAACGTGACCCAGAATACCTTCCTGGGAAGTTCTGCTGGTGGCTTGAATGTGCCTCCTACCCAGGGACTTCTTTCCACTCAGCTGGGCGAGGATGGTTATCCGACGGCAGCCGGCGGATCTATGGGATCTTTATTTGCAGGCGGACAGGAAGTCAACCACCTCTTTATTGGAAGCACCTACAGCGGCACCGGTTACTATGAGTTTGACAGTACCCAGAACTTTGCCAGCCTTCAGGGCAGCGATTTCGTCGTCTACAAAGAGCTGGGTACCATGGATGCCTCTTCAAGGGTCACCTTAAAACACGGACAGTTCATGCCCTTTAATGATCTTACCGCCGGCGTCTTTGCCTCCCTGAACGACGAAAACCTTTATACTGCCACTCAGGAGATGCTCTCGGAGGATGATCCCCGTAAGGGAGAGAAACTGCTGCTGGTTCAGCAGCCGGATTATTATTTCGGACTGGAGATCGAAGCCAGCTTCGTACAGACTCCCAACGGACTGGATGCCTGGGGACATGACATTATTTATGAATTCACCGGTGATGATGATTTCTGGCTCTACGTAGACGGAGAACTGATCATCGATCTGGGCGGTATCCACAGCGCTCTTCCCGGCAAGGTGAACTACAGCACCGGCGAAGTTGAGGTATACAATACAAAGACGACCCTGAGAGCTGTGTTTGAGCAGAATTTCCGGAAACGCAACCCCAAGGCTTCCGATCAGGATGTGGCGGCTTATCTGGCAGAGTATTTTGAAGAGGGCAGCACGATCTTTAAGGATTACACCACCCATACCATGAGAATCTTTTTCATGGAGCGTGGAGCCGGCGCCTCCAATCTGCATATGAGGTTTAATCTTGCCTCTGTCAAACCGGGCCAGATCCTTCTGAACAAGAAGATCTCCGGAACAGATAAGGAAGACTACAACCTGGCAGAATACGGTTATCAGATCTGGTACAGGACCCGGTTTGACACGGAGTTTCAGCGTCTGACCGAGACGACGAAGGACCAATTCAATGTAACCTATCAGAACCGGAATGTGCCCGCCAGATACGAGGAGAGATTTACGCCTGCCGGCGGAAATACGGTTTATGAAGATGTGTTCTTCCTGAATCCCGGTGAAACCGTCGCGATCACGGTCCCGGATGAGACCATCGAATACTATATTGTGGAAGTCGGCGTCAACAATCAGGTTTATGACAAGGTTAAAGTAAACGATGAAGAACTGGAGGGAACCCCGACCCTGGATGAGACCAGGATGGATTTCCAGACTTCCGCGGCTTCCGTGGCACAGAGGCAGAGAGTTGTATTTGACAACCATGTAAATCCTTCGGCCATGAGAACGCTTACCATTACCAAGAAACTGTTTGAAACAGACGGGGAAACCCCGATCAATGATGATCCTGTTGGATTCACATTCCGCCTGTATCTCGGAAAGGAAAATGATACAGAGCTGAAAGCAGCGGAATTGCAGGACTACTGCGTGAAGGATCCGGAGGGCAATTACTGCAGATGGGATTATGGGAAACAGACCTTTGTGTCCCTGGGAAAGACTTCCTTTGAGGAGCTGACCCCGGATGAGCAGCTGCTGGCAGTGTTTACGACTTCCATCAACGGCTCCATTTCCAAGATCCCGGCAAATTACCGTGTCGAGGTGCGGGATCTGCTGGTAGGCACCAGATTCCGTGTGGAAGAACGGGAAACGGATATTCCGGCAGGATACACTTTCCTTCAGTATCTTAGGGATTCTGATTCCTACATTGTGGAAGACGGGGATACGGAAAATTCCGGTATTATCCGTGACAGCCAGTCACCGGCCATCGAGATCCACAACAAGAGAGGCTTCGGCCTGACCGGCCGGAAGGTATGGTCTGACGCAGGCTATATGAATTCTCACGGAGATGTTTACTTTGCCGTGTATGTAAATGACAATCTGCTGGAAGGAACAGTTCGGAGAATTGCACATCCCGGCACATCCGTTTACTACTATTTTGATGAACTGGCAGCAGGTGCCGGACTGGCAGATTATAAGATCTGTGAAGTGCTTCCGGCAGGCGACTTTACGGTGGCGGAAGATGGTACGGTAGTGGGCGCTTCTTCTGTGACCAGACTGGAGGAAGGGGAACACCTGACCATTACGGCAGAGACCATAGCAGCTTCTGAAGAGGATGCATTTGTGTATTCTGTCAGCTATGCAAGAGGCGAGGTTGGAGGAACCGCGGACAATGTAAAGACCGACACGGTGACCAACACCCGTTCCGGTATCCGGCTGATGAAACAGAATTGGAATGGACAGGCCCTTTCCGGGGCACAGTTCACTCTGACGGACAGCAACGGTACTCCGGCCGGGGAAGGCAGCTTTACTTCTGACACTAACGGCCTGATCACGATTGCCTATCTGCGGGCTGATGAAGACTATATTCTGACGGAAACAAAGGCGCCTAAAGGATACTACGGACTTCAGGCACCGCTGACGATCCGCCTGGAGAGCAGCGGAAACATTGTAGTGAGCAGCGCCGAATCCGAGTCTGACAGTTACGCTGTAGATCAGGCTGACGGGGACTCCATGGCAGATGTTATCATAAAGAACAGACCGGTTTTCCTGTCCGCAGTGAAGCTGGACGCAAAGACACAGGATGCGCTGGCAGATGCCCACTTTGCACTGTACCGTCAGGTATCCTATGAGGACGGGACCTATGCGCCGGATTATCTCCCCATGACAGGATTCGCGGATCTTGTATCGGGTGAGAACGGAGTGATTCCGAAGATCGATCAGACACTGGCAGTAGGATCTTATTATCTGCACGAAAGCAAGAGCCCGGAAGGATACGAAGTACTGGAAGAGGATATCCTCTTTACCATTCATCCCACCGGAAAAGTCACTTTGGAGTCGAACCCTGCGGGAGTCCGTCTGGAGGAACGGATCAGTGAAAACGGAGCATTTTCCTATGTGCTGGCCATTCCCAACGGTTCCACCGCAAACCTGACGGTTACCAAAACCGTAACCGGAGACCTGGGAGATCGTACGCGTGAATTCACCTTCGCTCTTTCCTTTGCAAATGAGGCAGACTTTGAATCTTATTCCTACCAGAAATATTCTTCTGAAAACGGAGCAGATGAGGAACCTCTGACCGGCGAAGGTGCTTCCGGTACCCTCACTGCAGATGCCAACCAGTTTACACTTGCCCACGGACAGAAGATCGTGATCGAAGGTCTGCCCAGAGAAAGCGTGATTACCATTACGGAAACGGATGCGGACGGATACGAAGTATCTTTCCGGCTGGACGGACAGGACATGGAAACATCCGATAATGCAGCAGCGCTGACCCTTACGGATGACGTGCAGCTTGATGTCGTTAATGATCTGAATGCGGTTTCACCCACCGACGTCAGGATCACCACTTCACCGTTCGGCCTGATGCTGCTGGCCGGTCTGATCCTCTTAAGCGTGCTGGCAGGTTCCTTCTGGTTCCACCGCAGAAAAGACGATTAAGATAGAAATGATGTAAATGATGTAAATGATGAAGCGGGAGCCCCGTGTTTACAGGGCTTCCGCTGTTCTTTTTTCAGAGAGTCTCTGTAACGTTTATGAGGCTATGCATGATTTTTTGCACTTTTTTCGAGGGTATGCATGATTTTACCCCCCAAAACAGGCTTGAAATCATGCATACCCTCGATTTCGTTGCAGCGGAT
>JAFWOB010000230.1 GCA_017510065.1 Parasporobacterium sp. | reverse complement strand
ATTATCCAGGGGCGCAATGACGATATGATCAAGATCGCCGGTAACCGCATCGAGCCGGAGGAGATCGCCGGTGCTGCAAAAAGGGTCCTGCATCTTCGCTGGGCCGTTGCCAAAGGCTTTGTTACCCCGGAACGTTCTTTCGTGGTTTTGTATTATACAGATGATGTGGATCTGGATCCGGAAAAGAGCAGGGGGGCATTGGCTAAGGTCCTGACCAGTTATATGCTGCCTTCGTATTTTGTAAAGCTTGAAAAAGTTCCTCTTCTTCCCAATGGGAAACTGGATAAAAAGGCTCTTCCTGTTCCGGATCTTGACCTCTATCGGACGGAATATGTGGCTCCGAAAACGCAACTGGAAAAGCGTTTGCTGGCGGCTTTTGAGAAAGTACTTGAAATGAAGCATCTCGGGGTGAATGATGATTTCTATGAGCTGGGCGGCGATTCCCTGAGGGCGATCCGTCTGATCACAGAACTCGGGAGTGCGGTTCTGAATGTGCCGCTCCTTAATAAAAATCGAACGGTACGCACTCTGGCAGAGGCAATGAAGGAGGATGCGATCAATCAGGGAAAGAGCATTGAGCATCGGGATGGAAATGCCCGGGAGCATGTACAGCCTCTGGTCCCTATGCAGTTCCATTTACTGGACAATCAACTGTATAAGCCATCTTCCACATTCTGCAATATGCCGAACTTCTGGCGGATGCCGAAAGAGGATGTGGATACAGGAAAGCTCCTTCATGCCTTCAAAGTGCTGATCCGGAGCCATCCGGCCTTTCAGTCCTTTATCCGGCCGGATGAAGACTTCATGTTTGTCCAGTATATAGATCCGGATTATATGCCGGATCTTAAAGTAGAGCGCGTTACAGAGAAGGAACTGGAATTGATAAAGGGGAACCTGATCCGGCCCTTTAAACTGCTGAATTCCCCATTATACCGTTTTCGGATCTTTGAGACGGAAAGCTATATTTATGTTTTTATGGATTTCCATCACATTTTCAGTGACGGAATGTCCATCATGATCATTATGCGCGATCTTTCCGATGCTTACCATGGCAGGGAACTGCCACGTGACAATGCTTATCTTTTCCTGCGTGATACACAGAAACATTTTCTGAACGGAGATTATGAAAAAGCACAGGCCTGGAACCGGAAAAAGTTCGGCGGAAAGGATTGGGTCCGCAATATCACTCCGGATATGGAGAGCCGAAATAACCATGCGTCCTCTCTGACCGCACCGTTCCCGGTGTCACGCGCGGAACTGAATGTGTATCTGGAAAAGGAACACATGACGCTGAATTCCCTGGCCATTGGGGCCAGCCTCCTGACGATCCATGAGTACGAGCACAAAGACGATATCATGGTAAGCTGGTTATTCCATGGGCGGGATCAGACCGCCTACCAGAACTGCGTGGCCCCGCTGGTCCGGGAGCTTCCGACAGCGGTCTCATTTGATCAGATCAGTTCTCTGAAAGAGCTTATGAATGAAGTCCGGGAGCAGACCACGGAGGGGATCGATCATGCAGATGATCCCTTCATTCAGGAAACAACTTCTGTGGGCTTAAATGATACCTTCCGGATCCGCAATCAGGGCATGATGCGGAATATACGGGGAATTGACGGGATCCCTTCTGAAAATGTTGACCTGGTTAATAAAGATGCGGCGGCTGGAGGCATGAACATCCAGCTGCTGGAGGATCCGTCCGGAGAACTCAGTCTGTGCCTGACCTATGGTGATCAGTGGTACCTTCGGGAAACAGTGGAAAAAGTCATGCGGCTGCTCCGGGAAAGTATCATTATGATCGTAAGAAGATGACAGAGATGACAGAGGGACGGTTCTTTTGTCACCTTTTGAACAAGGTGACAAAAGAACCGTCCCTCTGTCATCTATCATTGAAAGTATTCCATCGTAATAATATAATTTAAAAAAATGACAGGATGATCGAAGTATTCTGCAACGCGTTGATGGGGAATTGACATGGCTGAATTTATGAACGGGACAAATGGTGAACAGGACAAGAGCATCATGGAAGAACAGGCTGCAACGATCCGTCTTCTTACCGATCTGACAAGCGCGGGAAGCTGGATTATCAACTTTGCTCCGGACGGTACTTTGGCTTCTGTACAATGGGGAGATGGTCTGCGCAGGCTGTTAGGCTTTAGTGATCAAAGTGATTTTCCGAATGAAATGGGATCATTCATACGGAGCATTTACCCGGAAGACAGGGACACATTCATTCATGAGATGACGGCCCTTATTTTTGATAAAAACATCATGAGCACAACGGGCTATGATTTCCGTTTTTTCAAAAAGGATGGTTCGATCCGGTGGTTACGCAGTAAGGGCATAGTATCCCGGGACCCTGAAGGAAGGCCTCTGCAGTTTAGAGGCGTGACCATCGATATAACCCAGGAGAAAGAACATGATACTCTGTACGCTGCACTGCAAAACGAAGCGGCGTCTCTCAATACCATTCACGAAATGCTTGGATCCGGTAAATGGACAATGGATTTTGATGAAGCAGGTGTGATGGTCCGGGTCAACTGGAGCGACGAATTCCGAAGAATGATCGGGTATCATGGTACGGATGACTTCCCGGACGTACTTCAGTCCTGGTCTGACCGGCTGCATCCTGATGACAGGGAACGCGTGCTGAAGGAGTTTAACGAAACGATCTCCGACTATCAGGGTCAGAAGACCTATGACGTAGAGTATCGTCTGTTGACGAAAAACAGAGGGTATCGCTGGTATCGGGCTGTCGGAAAACCGACCCGTCGTCCGGATGGTTCCCCGATCACTTATATCGGCGTGTTCATTGACATCAACGAACGAAAAGAAATGATGCAGGAACTGACGCAGCAGAGGAAGTCGCTGAGTAATGCGCTGGAAGAAGCCAACCATGCCAACAAGGCAAAGACGGCTTTCCTGTCTAATATGAGTCATGAAATCCGCATCCCGATGAATGCGATCATCGGGCTGGATAGGATTGCATTAAATGATCCCGCTATATCGGAAACGACGCGGGAACATCTTGAAAAGATCGGGCTGTCAGCCCAGCATCTGCTCAGCATTATCAACGACATCCTCGACATGAGCCGTATCGAATCCGGCCGCATGACCGTGAAGAATGAAGAGTTTTCTTTCGCAAAGGCGCTGGCCCAGGTCAATACGATCATAAGCGATCAGTGCAGGGAGAAAGGCATTGCATATGAATGCCGCGTGAAAGGTGCGGTCGATGATTATTATATTGGCGATGAAATGAAGCTGCGGCAGGTTATGATCAATATCCTCGGGAACGCGGTCAAGTTTACACCGTCAGGCGGTACCGTCCTGTTTGTTGTGGAAGAGATTGCAAGATTCCACGGAAAATCCACGCTGCGGTTTGTTTTCAGCGATACAGGGATTGGAATGAGTCAGGATTTTCTTCCCAAGCTGTTCGATGCATTCAGTCAGGAGGATTCAACCCGCACAAACCGTTTTGGAAGTACTGGTTTAGGCATGGCCATAACCAAAAACATCATTGAACTGATGAACGGAACGATTTCCGTGGAAAGCGAAAAGCAGAAAGGAACGACATTTACCGTTACGGTCACGCTGACCGACTGCGATCGTAAAGACATGGGGGAAGAGGAACATGATCTGCATCCCCATGATCTGTGCGTATTGGTGATCGACGACGATCCGATCGCCTGTGAACACGCCCAGCTTGTACTGGGGCAGGTAGGCGTGAATTGTGAAAAGGCACTGTCCGGTGAAGAAGGCCTGCAGATGGTGAAAATCCGCCATGCCAGGAGGGAACCCTATAACCTGATCCTGGTGGATTGGCGTATGCCTGAAATGGACGGCGTGGAAACGACCCGGCAGATCCGGGCTGCTGTGGGGAACGAAACGCCGGTGATCATCCTTTCCTCATATAATTGGGATGATATTGAGGAGGAAGCGAAGGCTGCAGGCGTGGACACGTTTGTTGCAAAACCGCTTTTCGCCGGGACTGTGCTTGATGAGGTCAGAGCGGCTTTCAAAAAGAAGAATGCGAAGCGTGCACGGAAAACGACGGACCTCGAAGGCCGCAGGATCCTGTTGGCGGAAGATGTCACAATAAACGCTGAGATCATGATCATGGTGCTCTCCATGCGTGAGATGCAGGTGGAACACGCGGAGAATGGGCGTATTGCCGTAGAGATGTTTGAGAAACATGAAGAGGGCTATTATGATGCTGTCCTGATGGATATGCGGATGCCTGAAATGGATGGACTGGAGGCGACCCGGAGGATCAGGGCTTTGGACAGAACGGATGCAAAAAATATTCCTATTATAGCGTTAACGGCAAACGCTTTTGATGAGGATGTTCAGCAAAGTATGCAGGCAGGTCTGAATGCGCACCTGAGCAAACCGGTGGACCCGGATATTTTGTTTGAAACATTAGAAGGACTTTTGTAATATGGCGCCGCTTCCGATTGTGAAACAGCGGAAACCCAGTGCTTATATGGGCTTTCGCTGTTCTTATTTTTGTTCAAACGAAATCCGGATTATTGATGCCTTTCTTGATGCCGGTGCAGTTATATTACTAACAACAAAAACACCAAACCCGACAAAACAGGCAGGAACTCCTGCTTCCCAGATAAATCTTTTACATTGAATTTCTCCTTTCTCAGCAAACAGCACCTTGCGTGCTGTTTTGCTTTTGCGGAAATGTAGCTGTTTTCCGATTCTTATGATAATATTTCAGGAACTATCAGCAGCATAAGAGTGTGGAGGACTATATGGAATACAGGATCATTGACGGAGCGCAGAACATGAAGCTGGAAGACATCCAAAGGCTTCTGAAGATGACATATTGGGCAGACAAAAGGTCCCCGGAGACGGTGGAAAAATCCGTGAGAAATGCTTCCTGTTACGGAATTTTCCTTGAGGACGTGAACAAACTGGTGGGATTTGCCAGAGTCATAAGTGATTACGCAACCACATTTTATCTGGCAGATGTGATCATTGACCCGGCGTATCAGCGTCAGGGACTGGGAACGGCACTGGTGTCCTATGTTTTGTCCCGGCCGGTATACCAGGGGCTTAGAGGCATCCTTCTCACGAAGAACGCCCATGGACTTTACAGGAAGTTTGGCTTTGAACTGAACACGGAAAGAGCGATGACCAGATAACCGGGAGCTTCGCCGCAAAAGAAAACTGAATACGAATCCCATATTTCTATGTATTTGATGCAGCGGGAGCCCCGTGTTTACAGGGCTCCCGCTGTTCTTTTTTCAGAGAGTCTCTGTAACGTTTATGAGGCTATGCATGATTTTTTGCACTTTTTTCGAGGGTATGCATGATTTTACCCCCCAAAACAGGCTTGAAATCATGCATACCCTCGATTTCGTTGCAGCGGAT
>JAFWOB010000229.1 GCA_017510065.1 Parasporobacterium sp. | reverse complement strand
GCGGATCCCCAGGCCTCCCGGAAGGATCCCTTCTTTCTGAAGACCCGAGAAGATCGCATTTTTCATGACGGCCCAGACCTGCTCAAGATACTCCCAGATCTCCTCGCCTTCGTTGATGCTGATGTATTCCGCAATATCGATGTAGCGGAAATCACAGAACTGCCTGATCTCGGCGAAAGAATTTTCCAGATAGATCTCACTGGCCTCCTCCCGGTGATCATTCCGGCCTTCAATGATAATGTCCCCGCCGCCGATGCTGTACACCCTCATTTGCGCGATCTGCTCCTGTCCCTGATAGGCAAACAGATCCAGGGTGTTGGGGTGCGCCTTTTCCCCCAGCTCTTCTTCCGAGAAAACCACCTCGGCAGGCAGCGGATCCAGAGCCGCCTTCACCGCTCTGTCTGTTCCGTGCCCTCTTCCCGTTTTGGAAAGGGATCCGTACAGGACCACTTTAAAGGACGTGGCCTGAGGATTTTCCTGCCGGATGATCCTGGCTGCCGCTTCCGGTCCCATGGTGTGGGAACTGGAAGGGCCGGTTCCTATTTTATAGATATCTTTGATTGATTTCATGCTGTTCTTTCCTTATTGGGAGCTTTCTGCCAAATATTGGCCGGCTTTGATCCGGATGGCCTTCTGTATCTGGTTTTATTATCACAGAAACATAGTTTCTTTTCAATCAGGAAAACCCCTTTGGGGAGATGTCTGTTTTAATGAGGGTGAACCCTTCTTGTTTTTCCTGATTGCTCGTTTTGAGAAGGTTCTACCCTTAGCTTCACTGAAAAGCCGGGGCTTGACCGCAACGATCCGTATGATAGAATCAGCACAGCAGACAGGAAGGCAGAAAAAGGAGACGGCATCGATGAATGAATTCTTTATGAAAAACCTGGCGATCTTCTCTCCGGAGGAGATGGATGTGCTGAGACAGAAAAAGGTGTTTGTGGCGGGCTGCGGCGGACTCGGAAGTTCTGTGATCGAGGTGCTGGCCAGAAGCGGGATCGGACATCTGGTCGTTGCGGACCGGGATGTCTTTGAGCCTTCCAACATGAACCGGCAGATCCTGTGTACCACGGAAACCCTCGACAAACGAAAAGCCGAAGCCGCTTCCGAGCGGGTCCGGCTCATCGATCCTTCTATTGATATACAGGCATTTGTCACCGATCTGAATGAAAGCAATCTCCGGGAGCTGATCGAAGGCTGCGACCTGGTCATCGACGCCCTGGATTCCGTTTCCTGCCGTCTGCTGCTGGAAAATGCCTGCGCAGAGAAGGAGCTGTTCCTGATCCACGGCGCCGTGAACGGCTGGGCTCTTCAGGTGGGCGTGTGTCCGCCGAAGAAAGGCATGCTCCATACCCTGTACGGGGGCAAAGAAGCCACTGTTCATGCGGGCGGAGGCATCGCCATGACGGTCTTCACCTGCGCTTCCTTTGAAGTGTCGGAAGCCATAAAGCTGCTGCTTCACCGGCCCGATTCGTTGGCCGGAAACTTCCTGTTCTTTGACCTTCTCAGCAAGGAAAGCCAGGTCATTGCCCTCTGACGATTGCCAGGAATTCGGCGAAATCGTCGTGCTCCCAGATCACCGGCACCGGATAGAGCGGGTTCCCCTCTTTCATGGCCCAGGCAATGATCTGCTCCACATCCTCGTCCCTGATCATATCCACATACTCGGGGATTTCCATTTCCCGTTTCATATCTTCGATCCAGCTGATGAATTTGTTGGCTTTTTCGGCATCATTTTTGCCTTCCATGCCGCAGAAATCCGCCAGCTGCGCAAGGCGCTTATGAACGCTGCTGCCGAACTGCCTCATAACATGGGGCAGCAGGATGGACATGGCTTTCCCGTGGGGCACTCCGTAAAGTCCTCCCAGAGTATGGCCGATGGAATGCACGTATCCGACGCAGCCCCTGGTAAATGCCCGGCCCGCGAAGAAGGCGGCCTTCTGCATATTCTGACGCGCTTCCAGGTTGGAGCCGTCGTGGTAGGCAGTCAGCAGATTGTCATAGATCAGGCGGACCGCTTTTCTGGCCAGATCATTTTCCAATGGCGTATTGTAGGTGTGGTTGGTATACGCTTCCACCGCATGACACAGGGCATCCAGCCCGGTGGTGGCGGTAATGAAAGGCGGAAGGCCTACGGTCAGCATGGGATCCAGCACCGCAAACCGGGGAAGGATCGCAGGATCGTTGATCGATGCTTTATGATGGGTCTCGGAATCGGTAATGACCGCCGCGACCGTGGTCTCCGATCCGGTTCCGGCTGTTGTCGGGACTGCGAAGAAGAGCGGGACTTTTTTGTGTACCTTTAAAATGCCCTGCATCTGGCGGACCGTTTTCCTGGGATGCGCTGCCTTGGCGCCGATGCCTTTCGCGCAGTCCATGGGAGATCCGCCGCCCAGGGCCACCAGGGCCTGGCAGCCATTTTCCCGGTAGATCTTGAATCCGGCTTCCACATTATCGCTGGTGGGGTTGGGGGAAACGTCGCTATACAGGGCGTATTCAACGCCTTCCTTATCCAGGGCCTCCAGGAGTTTTTCCGGAAGTCCCAGCTTCATCAGGCCGTTATCCGTGACCACCAGGACCTTCCCGGCGCCTTTGTCCTTCAGCATCTGCGGAAGCTTCTGAATGGAATCGGGGCCTTCGATATACGCCGGCATCCGGTATCCCAGAAAATAGTTTGCGACCTTCATCACTGCCTGGAAAATCCTGCAATACAGCTTATACATCGTGATCCCTCCCCTGACCTTTTTCGGCTCTTCGTATTCCACGGCGATCGCTTTCTTCGGACATTTTTCCGCACAAAGCCCGCACCGGAAACATTTTTTCTGATCGATCTCAAACGGCGACTTCAGCTCGCCCCGCGGCGCACCCGCTTTGCACACCCGGCTGCACAGTGAGCAGCCGATGCAGAGCTCCTTTTCGATCGTCACCTTCCGGATCACAGGCTGTTTTGGATCCTTTGCAATGGCATTTACCGGGCAGACCCTGCTGCACTGGCCGCAGCCGATGCACGCTTCCCGGTCAATATGATATCTGCTCTTTTCCTCGTCCACCGGTTTCGGGATTCCAAACAGGCATTCATAGGCACATGCCCCGCATCCCACACAGCGGCTGGTGTCAATGATGTATCCCATATTCAGCCTCCTGACGCCGGCGAAAGCAGCCAGATCTCCTCCCCGCCTTCCAGGCGGCGGTTCTTTTTCGAGCATCTCTCGCCGTTGATATAGACGATCGCATCCTTGAAAGACAGCGGGTCCGGATGCTTCAGGGACGGATCGTTCTTGACATTCTGTTCATAAATGGTATCCACTTTTTCATTCAGCAGCGCGAAAATGTCGCTGAGCCTTTCGGCCCTGACCGTCTCGCAGGCAAGATGCGTATCCACCCGGAGCACGCCGAACAGTTTGATCGTCACCTCAGCCATTTCGGTTCGCCTCCTTTACGATGTCTTCGTAATACTTCGGGTACAGATCCACGCCGAATTTCTTAAGCGTCTTGTATTCCGGAATGCCGTCTTTCCAGCCCCGGGCTTTGTAGTAATCGTTCTTCAGTTTGTCCAGCGGCACTTTGGTCCTCGGATCAGACGGATCCTGGGGGACATCCGTAAGCCGTTTCGGAAGCGCATCCGCTCCTGCCTTCTGCCCCAGGATGACATTGGCCATACGCTCCGTGTTATAGCCGTGGGCGCCCGCTGTCAGAGCAGTGCCCATGGTGGCTTTAAAATTGCAGACATAGTTGAGAGCGTAGGTGTGCTGGATCAGCGGAATGTTCAGTTTCACCGCCTTGGTGAATTTATTGAGCAGATTGACCACAGGACCCACATAGGGGAAGATCTTGAGGATCGCTTTCGTCACCAGCCAGTTGGGCTTTTCCACCAGAAACGCCGGGAACACGGCGTAGCTGGTAAACAGACAGGAACCGCAGGCGGAAATGGCTTCCATCAGGTTCTGGAACATGATGGTCATCGCTGCTTTGCCACGGGGCGTCAGGGAGTCCACATCCAGTCCCAGTCCTTCTACGACCACCATGTATCCGGCGTTCAGATGACAGCCGCCCCGGTTGGCAGTGGCGTAACCGAGGCCCTGCCCCACAGCGCGCCGCGGTTCATAGGCCGCCAGTTCCATGCCCTTGGCGTGGATGGCAAATTCCTTTCCGCCGAATTTCTCGCTCATGCGCTTCGTGCCGTTGGCCAGGTCATCGCCGATCCCTTCCCGGAAGGCGATCTTTCGGAAGGTCTCGGAGATGTTGTCATTTTTCCCGAAGGAAAGGCCGCAGTCCCACATTCCCTTCTCGTTCAGCTCCATGGCAAATGCGATGGACCCGGCGGCAGAAATGGTATCCATGCCCAGTTCGTCCAGTTCCCGGTTCCACCGAAGGATCATTTCGATATTGTCATTGAGAATGTTCGGCCCCAGAAGCCCCAACGTCTCCAGCTCCGGTCCCTTGACCAGCTCTCCGTCAACCTTGACCATCCTGGCGCAGCGGATGACGCAGGTGGTGCAGGCGGCATTGGAGATCAGGTGCTTCTCCGCCAGTTCCTCTCCGGAAACTTTTTCAAATCCATCGAACCTGCCGGCGCCGAAATTCCGGGTGGCAAGGATGCCATGGGCCTGCATCGGCGCGATCAGTCCGGCAGTCCCGAGCTTGGGCAGCTGCCGGCCTGTCAGGGGATGGGTCTTCAGGGTTTTGACCCATTTTTTATTAAATGCCTTGAGTTTCTCGGGCTTTGCGATCTCGCAGGTTTTCGTGCCTTTTGCCGTCACTGCCTTGAGGTTCTTGTCTCCGAATACAGCTCCTACACCTCCACGGCCTGAGGTCCTTTCGCCGCTGAAGACGCAGGAATATAGAACTTTGTGCTCTCCCGCCGGCCCGATGACCAGCTTGTCCGTATCTTTAGGGAGCTTTTCCTGAGATTCGGAAATGCATAGTCCCCAGATCGGGGACGCATCTTCAAAAGTCACCGCCGTTTCAGTGATATGAACCGTTGTAGGAGCCTGTGCCCGTCCGGTGATGATGCAGGCGTCATAGCCCGCCCGTTTCAGGGACAGTCCGAAATTGCCTCCGCAGTTTGAAGAAGTGATGATCCCGGTAAGCGGGGAAATGGTAGAAATGTTAAAACGCGATGTGTTCGGGCATCCAGACCCCGTCAAAGGGCCGGTGGTGATCACGATCCAGTTGTCTTCATCAAAGGCTTTCATGCCCGGATGGATATGCTGGAACAGAATATCCGCCGCCATGATCTTGCCGCCGATGGTTCTTCTCCGGTCTTCATCTGACCAGGGAAACAGCCCGGAGGTTTTGGATGTAAGATCGATCTTCAGGACTTTACCCATGTAGCCTTTTAAGCCGGACATAAACACACCTCCTTCCTGTTTCGGATTGTACCATATTCATATGGCAAGTAAAATAGGTTGTTTGCCGGCGCAGGATGTTGTGGGACGATCGCATTTGCTGGAGAATTGTACAAAAATTGGAGTTGTGTACCCTTTTTGCAGGAAATTGGCGTTTGTGTACGGTTCTGACAGCCTCTGACATGTTCAGAATGTCGATTCTATGCCATTTCAACCAACCCTATGACGCGTTAACGCAACTTTGCTGCCGACTGTCTCCACAAAATGGTACACAACTCCAATTATTGTACATTCGAAGTACACAAACGCATTTTTTGACAACCTGGGAGACACACTCCGCAGAATACGCCGGCCCCGGGGCCGCGAAGCTCCGGTTTGCGAAGTCACACCCCCTATGCTACAATCAACCCGATATAGAAAACGACTGCTACGGAGGACGCCATGCTCAATGTTGTAACCGCGCAGGAAGCGCTCAGGATCATCCTGGAAAATGCTCCTGCCATGACAGAAACAGAAACGGTCAGCCTGGAAAACGCGCTGCATCGCACCGCCGCGGAAGACATCCTCTCTCCGGAGGATCTGCCGGCATTTGCCCGCTCCACCGTGGACGGTTATGCGGTCCGGGCGGAAGATACCTTCGGCTGCTCCGAATCCATCCCGGCCATGCTCCTTTGCGACGGAGAAATCCTGATGGGCGAACGCCCTGAAGGCAGGCTGGAAACAGGACACTGCATCCGCATTTCCACCGGAGGCAGCCTCCCGCCGGGATCTGACGCAGTCAGCATGATCGAATATACGGACGACATGGGAGATGAGTTCCGCTATATCTATAAGCCCGTCTCCTGTCTGGAAAATGTAAACAACACGGGAGACGATGTGTCCGCAGGCAGTGTGGTGCTGAAAAAAGGCGCGACGATCAGTTCCCGCAGTATCGCCGTCCTGGCGGCGCTGGGCATCGCGAAGATGAAGGTCACCAGAAAGATCCGGGTGGGGATCCTATCCACCGGGGACGAACTGGTGGAATTTGCCGCAAAGCCGGAAGGTGCCCAGATCCGAAATATCAACTCCGTCATGCTTAAAGCCCAGGTGGAAGAACTTGGTGCCGATCCGGTGGTCTACCCCATCGTGAAGGACGAACTGCCCCTGCTGACGGATGCGCTGAAGACAGCTCTTGCGGAATGCGACATGGTCCTGATCTCCGGCGGCTCATCGGTGGGAGAAAAGGACAACACCTTCCGGGTGCTGCATGACCTGGGCCAGGTGCTGTTCCACGGCATTTCCATCAAGCCCGGAAAACCGACCCTTTATGCAGGCGTAGACGGAAAGCCGGTTTTCGGCCTTCCCGGACATCCCCAGGCTGCGTTTTTCATTTTCCGGCTGTTTGCGGCGCCGTGCCTTCGGAAAATGATGCAATCAAAAGATGCGGGGCTTCGCATCGAACGGCTCCTTTCCAGCAACATTCCTTCCAACCACGGGCGGGAAGAGATCATCCCGGTCAGACTGGACGGACAGTATGTGCATCCCCTGTACGCCAAATCCGGCGCCATCTCCGTGCTCACCCGGGCGGACGGATATATCCGTATCGCCAGAGAGGCGGAAGGGCTGCAGAAAGATACCCGTGTGGAGGTGTTCCTCCTGTAAACCCGCCGGCAGTTCCCAAACTGCAGGCAACTTTTCCATCACATGAAACGAACCAGCGATGTATTGATCATAGGCGCAGGAATACTGGGGTGCTTTGCCGCCCGCAGTTTAAGCCGCTACGCCCTGGAGATCAATGTGATCGAAAAGCGCGAAGACGTCTGCTGCGGCATCACAAAAGCCAACACCGGCATCATTTACCGGGGATACGACCAGCATCCCGGTTCCCTGAAAGCGGCTCTGTGCAAGAAAGCCTCCGACCATTTCCCATCCCTGTGCGAAGAACTGGATATCCCCTATCGGAAAACCGGCCTGCTGATGCTGAGTTTCGGCCCCAGGGCGGACCGGGTCTTTCAGAAAAAGATGGAGCAGGGAAAGGAAAATAACATCCCGGATATTCAGATCCTGGACGAAAGCCAGGTCTATCAGATGGAGCCGCTGCTGTGCGATGGGATCCGCTCTGCCCTTTACGCAGAAAACACTTACACCGTCAATCCCTGGGAAATGGGAATCGCCGCTTATGAAAATGCGATGTCCAACCAGGTGCATTTTTATTTCGGACAGGAAGCGATGCGTATAGCGCGTATGGATACAGGGTTTCTGGTGGAAACAAAGGACCACACCTATACCGCCTCCCGCCTGATCTGCTGCGCGGGTCTGACGGCGGATACGGTCTGGGAAATGCTTTCAAAACCATCCGTAAAGATCCTTCCCCTGGCAGCGGATTACCTGGTTTTTGACAGGTCTGTCGGAGACAGTATCAGCCATGTGATCTCTGTGGAACCGGAAGAAAAAGGAGACGGCATCACGCTGGTTCCCACCGTAGACGGAAATATCCTGGCAGGTCCTACCCGCCGCAGCATAAAGGATCCCGCACACTGCACCGCAGCGGCATCTGGTTGCTGCACAGCAGCCCCGGGATCTGAGACTGCAGCAGATGTCGGCGGCATCCTGGAGCTGCAGCAAAAATGCCAAAAGCTCATTCCCTCCCTGTCTCCTTCCATGATCATACGAAGTTTCGGTGCCGTAAGGCCCAATCCCTATTACGCGGAACCAGACGGGACCCTGTCTCAAAAGAGCATCAACGATTTCCAGATTCTGGAAGAGGACGGCTTTTTCGCCCTGATTGGGATCAAGACCCCGGGCATCACCTGCGCCGATGAGCTGGGCAGGTATCTGGCGCAGCGGCTGATCGGTTCTTTGGAACATAAGCCGCCGCTCAACCCCTCTTTCTCCCCGTCCCGGAAAGGGATCCTGAGGCTTTCCGACCTGCTTCGCGATGACCCCGGCCTGACAGCCAACCTGCCGCAGAGCGCGCCGGCTGACTATTTCGAGATTATCTGCCGATGCGAGCATATCAGCAAAGGAGAGGTCCTGGAAGCCATCCGGCGGGGAGCCACTACCATTGACGGCATAAAACGACGTACCGGTGCCGGCATGGGACGCTGCCAGGGCGGCTACTGTATGGAAAAGATCCTGCACCTTCTGAAAGAGCAGACCGGGAAAGACGTTTATGAGATCACGAAGGACGGCCCGGGAAGCGAAATCCTGATAAAACTATGAACACACTATACACAGACATCCTGATCATCGGGGCCGGCGCAGCCGGTATGGCTGCCGTCCTGGCGGCAGAGAAAAAAGGATATCAGAAGATCCTCCTGGCGGAACGCAAAGAGACGCCGGGGGGCGTTCTGCTGCAATGCACCCACCGGGGATTTGGATTGGGATATTTCAGGGAAGATCTGACAGGGATCGAATACGCGGACAGGTTCCGGCGCATGCTGGAAAAAAGCTGCGCAAAAATCCTTAACCGCACCATGGTCCTGCAGCTTTACCAGGACCGGACCGCCCTGCTGGCCGGAAAAGACGGCCTCACCAGAGTCTGTTTTGAAAAATGCATTATGGCCACAGGCTGCCGGGAACGCACGATCCAGTCCCTTCCCGTAGGAGGGACAAGGCCTTCCGGGATCATGACTTGCGGAACCGCCCAAAAGCTAATGAATATCGACAAGCTGGAGATCGGAGATGAGATCGTGATCTTAGGCACCGGAGACGTGGGGCAGATCGTCGCCAGGGATTTGATCAAAAAAGGCAGAAAGGTCCTTGCCATGATCGAGCAGAACGATGTGCCGGGCGGTCTGAAACGCAATCAGGAGCAATGCCTGAAAGCCTTCTCCATTCCTGTCATGCTGAAGACGCAGATCACCGGGATCTGCGGCAGCGGCCGGATCGAAGGCGTCATCGTAAGACATCTGGATACCGAAGCCGAAGAGTTCCTGCCCTGCCGGACCCTTCTGACCGCCATCGGGATGATCCCCGAACGAGAAGCGGCAGGGAAACTCCTGGAAGGAGCTTCCCTGCCGGACTGGTTCTACCTGGTCGGTAATTGTGATTATGTGCATGATATTGTGGACAGCGTGACCGCCGACGCCTTCAAACTGGAGTCCGTTCTCTGAAACCGTCGGAGCCTCTGCCGGCACGCTGCCGCAGCCGGGGCCTTGCATCCTGCTAAAACCGCCGGATCATTCTCCGTAGATCGCCTTAAATCCCAGGGCGATCTGTTTTTTTCTGCAGGCATCGCATAACGTATCCGGTTCCCGACCGGCTCTCTTAGCCGCGTACGCGATCTCTTCCTTCGTGCCGATCACGCGGCCGCAGCTTTCACAGGTGACAAGTGCAAAAGTCTTTCCCCAGATGGTCCGTTCCGAGAGGGTTTGCGTGATGTCGATGGCGCCGGTGGGACAGACATAAGCACAGCTTCCGCAGCCAATGCAGCTGCTGCTCGGCTCATGGTAGGGGGTAGCGATCTCTTTCGTCACGCCCCGGTTCACAGTGGATATAGCTCCCGCCGACAGCTCCGTACAGGCTTTGACACAAAGACCGCACATGACGCATTTGTTTTCCGGCTCTTCCACAAAACGGTCGATCACCGGAGCATTGTACTTACTGCAAAGCTTTGAGATCTCTTCGCTTCCGGGTGCTTTCTTATGAAGAAGAGCCAGGATCATGCCGCGCTGCTTTTGGACTTTTTCGCTGTCGGTGAATACCTCGCATTCTTTCTCCACCGGATAGACGCAGGAGACCACGATCTTTCCGCGGCCTTTTTCCACCACTTCCACGATGCAGACCCTGCAGGCGCCTTGCCCCGAAAATCCGTCATGATGGCACAGGGTCGGGATCTCGATCCCGTTCCTTCGGGCGACCTGGAGGATGTATTCTCCTTTTTCGCATTCACAGACCTTGCCGTTAATGGTGATCTTCATCAGGCCTTCCTCCCTTCCGTCATGACCGCGTCGAAGCGGCATGCCTCACGGCAGCTTCCGCAGACAATGCATTTGTCCGGATCGATGCTGTGGGGATGCTTCACCGTACCGCTGATAGCGCCTGCCGGACAGCTTTTCGCGCAGGCTGTACAGCCCCGGCATTTGTCCGGATCGATCCGGAAGGCGGTCAGTTTCTTGCAGACGCCTGCCGGGCAGCGATGCTCCAGGATATGGGCATCGTATTCCTCCCGGAAATATTTCAGCGTAGTCAGCACCGGGTTGGGAGCCGATTTGCCCAAGGCGCACAGGGAACTTTCCATCATGGTCTGTCCCAATGCTTCCAGGATCTGTGGGTCCTCCGGTCTTCCTCTGCCCTCGCAGATATCGGTCAGAATGGCCAGCATCTGCTTCAGGCCCTCCCGGCAGGGCGTGCATTTGCCGCAGCTTTCCCCGCACAGGAACTGGACATAATAACGGGCCACTTCCACCATGCAGCTGCGGTCATCCATCACGATCATGCCGCCGGATCCCATCATGGCGCCGTACTGTTTCAGGGTATCAAAATCCACCGGCAGATCCAGCATGCTCTCCGGGATACAGCCTCCGGAAGGGCCGCCAGTCTGAACCGCTTTGAAAGGACGATCCCCGATGATGCCGCCGCCGATATCAAAGATCAGATGCCGCAACGTCGCTCCCATGGGAACTTCCACCAGGCCTGTCCGTTTTACTTTTCCCACCATGGCAAATACTTTGGTCCCTTTGGATCCTTCGGTACCGATGGAAACATAGTGGGCTCCGCCGTGCGCAATGATATAGGGTACATTGGCGAGGGTCTCCACATTGTTCAGGACTGTCGGCTGCTCCCACAGACCTTTCTGCACGGAACGGATGTATTTGGCCCGGGGCTCTCCCACCCGTCCTTCAATGGAAGCCATCAGGGCGGTAGACTCTCCGCAGACGAAGGCACCGCCTCCGCGGACAATGGAAAAGCAAATCTTCCGGTCGGTCCCTAAGACATGCTCGCCCAGGATCCCGGCCTCTTCGGCTGCCCGGATCGCTTCGCTGATGCTCTTACGGGCGTGGATGTATTCGTCACGGATATAAAGGTATCCTTCCTCTGCTCCTATGGCCAACGCGCAGATCGCCAGTCCTTCCAGGACGCTGTGAGGGTCGCCTTCCATCAAGGAGCCGTCCATAAAGGCGCCCGGATCCCCTTCATCTCCGTTGCAGACCACATATTTCGGGAATACGTCATAGGACGCCGCCGTACGCCATTTGGTTCCCGTCGGGAATCCGGCGCCGCCTCTTCCCCGAAGGCCCGATACTTCCAGCTCCTTGATGATCTCTTCCGGCGTCATGGTGATCGCCTTCTTCAGGGCTTCATAGCCGCCGACAGCCAGATAATCTGCAAGGCTTTCCGGATCGATCCTGCCCACATTTCGAAGGGCGATCTTTTCCTGCAGGGCATAGAAGGGATTGTCCTCCTGGGACAGCACCTTTTCACCCTTTTCATTCTTAAACAGGAACCGGTCGATAATCTCCCCGGCCAGCAATGTCTTCTGCACGATCTCTTCCGCGTCCGACGGCCGGACACGGTAATAGGCAATGTTGTCAGGAAGGATCGTCACCAGCGGCCCGCTTTCACACAGTCCGAAGCAGCCGGTGCGCTTGACCGCACACTGCACCTGCGCCTCAGCCCCGGTCTTTTCGATCGCCTGCTCCAGCGCCTCGGCAACTGCCATGCTGCCGTTTGCCAGGCAGCCGGTACCGCAGCATACTTTAACGGTCTTCATCCGCATCCGCCTCCTTTCTGTAGGAGTCCAGGATCTGCGGCAGCTTCTCCACCGTCATCTTCCCGTGATAATGATCGTCAACGACCATGACAGGCGCCAATGCGCAGGATCCCAGGCAGTTCACCAGTTCGATGGAAAACATGCCGTCTTCGGTGGTCTCTCCTTCACTGATCCCCAGGATCCGGCAGACGCCGTCCCGGATACTTGATGAGCCTCTGATATGGCACGCCGTTCCGTCGCAGAGTTTGATGATATGCTTTCCTTTCGGCTTCAGGCTTAACGCCTTATAAAAGGTGGCCATAGAATACAGGGAAGAAAGCGGACAGGACAGATACTGTGCCAGCTCTTCCATCCCCTCCCTGGGTATATAGTTATATTTTTTCTGCATATCCTGCATGATAGCCAGGC
>JAFWOB010000228.1 GCA_017510065.1 Parasporobacterium sp. | reverse complement strand
GTATTCTTTGCGCGGTTGGCGAACCTGCGCTCATTATACTATTGGAGGTTTTTTGCTTGAAGCTAAAGCTTTCTTCCGACCACCTGCATAGCAGGTGGTTTATTTGATGGCGTCGCCATACAAATCAAAAAGAGGCAGAGTGAATCCTCTGCCCCTGCCGTATCCGAAACCACTTCCAGTTCCGCAGCCCATCGGTTCTGCCGCATAATAGAACAGTGCAGGCAGAATATGATACATATAGGTATAAATAACAGACAGCGTATGCGTGCCTCCGATCATCATGGAGCAGCTGGTGTTTTCTCCTGTAATGAACATATCGTTATATTCCAGGAGCGATTTCATCTGCTCGGTAGCAATTTCAAATGCGACATCTTCTGTCCCGGTCGCTACAAACAGGACAAAATCCTCTGCTGTATAGCCCTGTTCACTAACTGCGTTATACAGCACCTCTGCAGACAGATCACTGTCCCAGATGCCTTCGATACCGCCTTCCCCGTCATCCCAGGAAGCCTCGCTGATCGGAAGGAACCAGCGGAATGCGTACATTTTCTGAATAAAGGTATTCCAGGTAGCGGTTCCTCCCAGAGAGAATCCTGCCACTGCCCTGTGATCCCGCGAAGCCCCAATGCCTGCCTCATCAACAGACTCGGCATACGTGCGGAATTCCCTTTCCACAGCCGGAATGATGCGATCCGTCAGCTCCTGCGGAAAATCCGACATTTCTGCCACCTGGATGCCCAGCGGCAGAAATGACTCAAAGGGATCCCCTTTCGAATAAGTCGGCGCAGCCACAATCAAAGGCTCAATCTCCCCTGCCTCTATCATATGATCCAGCAGACACTGCAGTTTTGTCACTTTGCCCGGGTCCAGATAATCTCTGGGAGAGCCCCCGGAAGCATGAATCAGATACAGAACATTGTATGATCTGTCCGTTTCTTTATATCCTGCCGGCAGATAGACAATGACTGACTTCGTCATTTTCTCACCGTTTTCGTCTTCAATCTCATATCGCACACGCTCGATGGTCCCCTGATGCTCTGCAGGTTCCAGATATTCCTCCGGTACATCCCCGATTTCAAAAGATTCCTCCGTCAGCATAAATCCTTCCCTGTCTTCGGATCCACCGTCGGATCCGCCCTCGGAGTTTCCGGATTCCCCCTGCGAATCGCCGGGGTCTTCCGGGGAAATATCTTCTGTTTCCTCTGTTTCACCTGGATCCAGCCGGATATCAGCCGTTTCTTTCTTTGAATCCTTCGGCGTTTCCGACGCCATAGATGCTGCCGTCAGAAGAAACACAAATGCCATTATAAATACAGCCACTGCCCGGAATCTTGTTTCTTTCATATTATGATGCTCCTGTCTTTCTTTCCTGCCCGCCGCCGGCCGGCTATGCCCATCGATCAATTTATAATTCTCCATTTAACAGTATACTTCCATAGCCCTGTCCGGTCGATGCAAAATACTGCACAGACAGTAGTAAAATCTGACCCTTTTCCCAAAGCCCGTAAAAGACGGTTAAGGCGAGGACACCAAACATCCGGATCCTGCGTCCGTATTTTTCTCCAAAGGCTGCAGGCATTTGCTGCACGGAAAAACTCCGGACTGCTTTATGGGTGCAGCCCGGAGTCTTCAGATAACAACTCGAAAGAATAAATGAAATCTACTCAACCGTGATCGTCTTTGTGATGTCGCCGACAGTCACGGTATGCTCGCCGGCTTCATCGATCACCAGATCCATTTTGACAATTCTCCAGGAACCGCCGTTGACTGCCATGATCTTTTCTGCTGCCGGTCCGCCGTCGATCGCAGCTTCCACCGTAGTGATGCCGTCGGCGCCATTATTCCACAACAATGTATAAACGCTGAACGGCTCGCCTGCCTTGATACCGTCAATGGTCTGATAGGAAGTGGAGGTTCCGCTGCTGGTCTCTTCCGTTACTTCGGTGGTGGACTTCGGAAGTACCAGAGTATCGTAGATAAATTCCGGTTCTTCGCCATAGTGCATACCATACTTGAAGCACAGCAGCGGATCGCCGAAGTTCTCCGGTACACTGTGATCTTCGCTGGTCTTCATCAGGGCAAGTAAGATCATACGGGTCCAGTTGTCTGCACCCTGATCACCGGCCAGATCCTTCCACTGTGCATTATCAGATGCGCTGTCCCTTGCAATTTCCTTGACGATCATACCGTTCGGCTCGCGTACGCCAAACAGAAGGTCTGCGAAGACACAGGGCTCAATGGTAAGGATAAATCCGCCTTCTCCGGTACCGTGATCCGGAGTACGGGAGAAGTCAACATAAAGAACCGCATCTGCATTTTCCAGCATCCAGACATCCGGATCCACACAGTTCGCAACGATAACGATCTTTTTGCCGGCATCCTGTGCATCTTCCACGATCAGCTCTGCCGCATCATTGACCTGTGTGCAGTCTGCCACTACCACATCGGCAGCTTCGATATCATCAACAACCGTTGCATATTCTGCAAGAGATGCCAGATAACCGTCTTTGGTGATGGTGCTGGCAGTGGTATCAATGTAAACGTTGATGCCTTTCTCCAGCGGAAGGAGCGCATCGTCATTCTTAATCAGTACTGCAGAAGCAGCTTCCAGCTGGCGCTCCAGTTCCACGACTTCCGGATTGCGGGCTTTGTTCAGGCTCTCAAGATCGGTAATCGGCCATGGCTCGGCGATATATTCTTCGCTCGCTGCCAATGCAAGAGCAGCAGCCGGATCACAGTACGGATCTTCAAACAGTCCCAGCGTGAATTTGGAT
>JAFWOB010000227.1 GCA_017510065.1 Parasporobacterium sp. | reverse complement strand
CTTCGTTTTCGTATAGGGAAGGATCTATATAGCAGATCCAGAGAGAGCTTAGATCACCGTATCATACCGATGAGTAGGATTGGGACGTCCCGGCTGCAGGCATTTCAGGACATCGATCTCATAGCTGTCCAATGAAGCGGCGGATTTTTCCAGTTCCTCCCGGACGGCCTCTTCCAGTTCTGCCGGTGACATCTGCACACGGGCGTTGACGGTCATTTCCACATCAGAAACGCCGCCTTTGGCTTCGCCCCGGACTTTAAGCGTGGAGCGGTCCCCGACCACATTCCCTACCAGCAGGTTCTTGTTTTCGCTGATCAGGATCTTCAGATGGCCCACTGCCTGCTTCCGCTCGTCAAAACGCCGGCTCAGGCGGTCCAGCAGATCCTCCAGGAATGCCTTCCAGTCACAGTCTTTTCCATGAAGCTGCACAGTGGCGTTCAGCCAGCCAAGGACAGCTTCGCCTTCTGCATAGACATCGTAATCGATATCCGTCAGCAAATGGGTACCGCATTTTTCGGAATGCTCAAGAGCCTGCATCCACTCAGAGATGCCTGTACCGTACAGGCCGCTGACAGCAATGACCGTAGCCAGCGGAAAGGCTTCTTCCGCGCGCTTTTTCAGCTCGGCGATCTCTTCCTCCGGATACAGATCGATCTTGTTGATCACCAGGAAATCCGTTTCCTCCATCTGCTTGCGGATGATGTATGCCGCGCTGGGATGAAGGCCGGAAGTTTCTCCGTTCAGGATATCCTTCAGACGTGCAGCATCCGCCAGAACAGATAAAGGTCCTAAGGAGACCTGTTCTGAATACTGGTCTTTCAGGGGCTGCACAATGGTGGCGGAAAGATCCGTACAGCTGCCTACCGGTTCGGAAAGAACGATGTCGATCCCGGCTTCCTTCATGGAAGAAATGGCGTCGATGAATCCCGGGAAATTGCAGCAGAAGCAGCTTCCGCTGACCTCTGCGGTCTTGCCTCCGGCAGTCTCCAGAAACCGGGTATCCACCAGTTCCGACGCCTGGTCATTGGTAATGATGCCGACTTTATGACCGGCCTGGGAAAGTGCTTTTGCCGCGGACCAGATGGTGGTGGTCTTTCCTGCCCCTAAAAATCCGCCTATGATCAATACTCTTGTCTTCATATATGGTTTCCTCCTACGCTGCTTTTTTCATGAATCGTTCCAACACTTTGGTATACAAAAGTCCTGCTGCCAGCCCGCCGATGACCGGCGCCAGGATATAAACCCAGAAAGCGCCGCCGGAAGCATCCGGAAACGAAGCCTGTCCCCAGCCGAAGAGCAGGGCGACAAAACGCGGCGCGAAATCCCTCGCCGGATTAAGGCCTGCCTGTGTCAGCGGCGCGATCAGCACCAGACAGGTCGTCACGGTCAGTCCTACAAATAAAGGCGTCATGGCATTGTCGGGCCGGCCTACATTGGCAGACTCGGTCAGGGCAAAGATCATAAACACCAGGATAAAGGTTCCGGCTGCCTCCGCCAGAAAAGCCTGGCCCATGGAAATGCCCGCGAAGGAATAGTATTCCCCAAACATTTTCGCGGTCCGGATGGATTCTGCGTTTCCCCGTACGATCCCCTCTGCGGCTTCCACCGCTGCGATATTCATATGGAACAGGGCGTAGACAGCTAAACCGCCTGTAAAGGCGCCCAGAAACTGGGAGAGCAGATAGGATGGGACTTTTCGCCAGGGCAGTCTCCTGCAGACGGCCATGGAAATGGTCACCGCCGGATTAAAATGGGCGTTGCACAGATTCCGGGTGGCGTAGATCGTGAGGGTCAGGCCGATGCCCCATACAATTCCAACCTGGAAAATGCCATGATACTCATCAAAACAAACGGATACTGCCACCGATCCGCAGCCAAACAAAACCAGGAAAAACGTCCCGATAAATTCCCCGATGGACTCCTTTAGATATTCCATGTTGATCTCCCTTTCCATGATACTGGACTGACTCTTATACTAGACTTAATCTAATACCATGATCAGGGAAATAATAGTATTTACTTTGGTTCTCTATGTAATTATTTCGTTAATTGGGCAGAAAGATTACCCGGGAAAGATCTTCACCGAAAAAGCGCCGCATGTTTTCTTCCAGAAACGCAGTCTGATCTTCTCCGGTGGAGGCGATCAGCACGATCTCATTGGCCAGCTCTTCTGCATCTATATCTGTTGGTTCGATACGGATATCCTCCCCCACACAGTCCGCGTAATAAAGCTGTTTTCCTTTGTAGAAAAAGCCTTTCATCCGGATCATCCGCGGAGCAATGGCCCTGAGGAATCCTTCCACATCCATGTCCCCGGCAAAGGACGGCATATATAAGGAGCCGCCGAAGGGACGGTTGGAAGTCTTGTTCTGACTTTCCTCCACGAAAGGAACCTCTCCGTGCAGATAGGTGCGCAGCTGTTCCTGGGGAATGTCCGCATAGCTGGTCTCCACAATGGCAGCCTCCGGATTGATCTCCCGGATCCGGGAACGGACCATTTCCCGGCCTTTTTCCGTCACCGTGTCGATCTTATTCATGATCACCAGAGAACTTTTACGGACCTGGGAAATGACGGGATTTAAAAATTCCGAAAGGCCCAGAAAATGGCCGGCATCCACGATACAGACAGCTCCCATATAGCGGTATTTGCGGGGAAGTTCCCGGTTTTTCTGCAGCAGGGGAGTCAGCTCCTCCAGAAGCTTTTCCATACTGGAGGGATCCGCCATGCCGGAGGCTTCCACAAACAGGCGGTCTACAGGCTGCGAGAGAAACGCTACCAGGGATTTCACGAAATTGGGCTTCAGGCAGGCGCAGAAAATGGAGCCGTTGCTCAGTTCTACCAGCTGCACGCCATCGCGCTCCAGGATTTTCCCATCCACGCTTTCCCGTCCGAACTCGTTGACGATAACCCCTGTGCGGCCGCAGGCATCTTCTTTTAGCATTTTCTTTAGAAACGTGGTCTTCCCGGATCCCAGGAATCCGGAGATCAGATATAGTTCAATATCCGTGCTTTTTTCCATTTGAAGCCTCCTTGTGCTGTCTTTTGCTGTATGATATATTATCTGCATATTATTGATAAAGTTTTGTAGAATTTTTAGATTATAGAGTAAAAATTTTAGAACTTATGAAACACGCGATCTTTCAGGACATAAAAAAAGAACTCCTGGAGGACGCCCTGCAGTCCTTTTACTACTGCGTCCACCTGCCGGTGCAGCTGCTGGATGAAAATGGCGTGTCCCTCCTGGTCTATGGCGGCATGAATGATTACTGTACGTTCATTCAGAAATATCTGCGGCCCGGGGAAACCTGTGCAGTCTTTCATCAGAAAGCTGCTTACAATGCGCTGCGGATCGGGGAAACATACACCTTTACCTGCCATTCCGACCTGAATCATATTGTCTATCCCCTGCTTATTGACGGGATTTTCCTGGGGTCTGTACTGGTAGGACCGTTCCTGATGGAACCTCCCGATACCTCCATGATGGGGGCTGTGGCAAACCGCTACCGGCTGAATACCCAGGACGCCCTGACACTGTATGAGACGGCCACTTCTATCCCGGTGGTGGATCCCCAGACGGTCAATCATTTAAACCGCCTGCTGTTCCATCTGTTCTCCAACATCACCAAAGAGGAAAACGAACAGATGCGCGCCATCCGGGGCCGGTCACAGCAGCAGTCCAAGATCAGCGATGTGATCCAGAATTACAAATCCGAAGAGCTGATGTATACAGCTCATTATCCATTTGAAAAAGAGCAGATGCTGGTCCGGAAGGTCCGGGCCGGCAATATCAGCGAGGCCAGGGATGTTTTAAACGATCTGCTGGGGTATGTACTGTTTACCAGCGGATATTCCCTGGTTGGTGCCAAGACCCGTTCCATGGAGCTGTGCACGATCCTGTCCCGGACCGTGATTGAAGCCGGGGCAGATGAAAACCGGATCATGGAAAAAAGTTCTGCCTTCCTGGAAAGCCTCAGCGACATCCACGACCTGGACGCGCTGTGCTTTCATTTGCAGGAACTGACGGAATCCTATATTGGCCAGCTCTTTCCGGATGAGCAGAAAATGGAAAATGATGTCATCCAGTCTGCTATCGGCTATATGCAGCAGCATTTCCGGGAGGAACTGAAGCTGCAGGATGTAGCCCGCCATGTATTTTTAAATCCGGCGTATTTTTCATCGGTGTTCAAGCAGGCCACCGGAACCAATTTCAAAGAATATCTGACGGACATCCGGATCGAAGAAGCCCGTCAGATGCTGATCAAAACCAACATGTCCATTGTGGATGTGGCCCTTGGCTGCGGATTTACCAGCCAGAGCTATTTTTCCAAAGTCTTCAAAGCCCGTACCGGGTTTTCTCCAAAAGCCTTCCGCAGCTGAGAATGGATCCCTATTAGACAAGGTCTAAATAAAAACTTTGTGAGTTATTGTAACTATTTTTGCAGTTGGGGACGAAGCGTTGCGGAGCCTTCTTTTTTTCGATAGAGTACATATGTAAAAACATGCGTCAGGATTAATGAATTGGAGGAGGAACTATGGCAAACAGAAAAGAGATTTTGTTTCAGACATTAAGACATGAAAAACCGGAGCAGACTCCCTGGGTACCTTTTACAGGAGTTCATGCAGGCCGTATCGCAGGCTATACCGCTACCGAGCAGCTCACGGATGGCGATAAGCTGTATAATTCCCTGATGAAAGTAAAAGATCTGTACAAGCCCTTCGGCGTTCCCATCATTTTCGACCTGCAGGTGGAAGCGGAATGCCTCGGCTGCGAACTGGCCTGGGCGGATGACTGTCCGCCGTCAGTCGCAGAGCACCCCCTGGAAGGTGAGGACGAACTGGTCGTTCCGGCAGACCGTCACATTCCGGCCAAGACCGAAGGCCGTCTCCCCATGATCACCAGCGTTATGCAGCGGGTGAAGAAGGAGATCGGAGATGAAGTAGCTCTTTACGGCCTGATCTGCGGTCCTTTCACACTGGCGACTCATCTGCGCGGCAATGACATTTTCATGGATATGTATGATGATGAGGATGCTGTGATGGATTTCCTGGATTATACAGCTGAGATCGCCCGCACCATGGCAGATTATTACATCGAAGCTGGCTGCGACGTGATCGCTGTGGTAGACCCGCTGATTTCCCAGATCTCTGCTGCATTCTTCGAGCAGTTCATGAATAAACCGTTCACAGAGATCTTTGATCACATCCGGGCAAAAGGCGCATTTTCTTCCTTCTTCGTATGCGGCGATGCGACCAGGAATATCGAAGGCATGTGTAAAACCGGCCCCGACGCCATTTCTGTAGATGAGAACGTCAACATCCTGGAAGCCAAGAAGATTTCGGATTCCTATAATGTGTGCATCTGCGGCAACATTCCGCTGACCACCATCATGCTGCACGGCAATCAGCAGGATAATATGAAATTTGCTGTGGATCTGCTGGACAGCATTGAAGACAAGACCAACTTCATCCTTTCTCCGGGCTGCGATATGCCTTATGATGTGCCGGAAGAAAACGCCATCGGCATTGCCCAGGCGGTTCTGGAAACCGACACGGTCCGTGAGATGGTGAAGAACTATGTGGCGGAAGACATCGACATTGAAGTGGAGCTGCCGGATTATGAGCATCTGGAGCGTCCGTTCGTGGAAGTCTTCACACTGGATTCTGCTACCTGCGCAGCCTGCCAGTATATGATGGCGGCAGCCAATGAGGCTAAGGACACCTTTGGCGACAAGATCGACCTCATTGAATACAAGTTCACGCAGCTGGAAAACATCGCCCGCTGCAAGAAGATGGGCGTTCCGAACCTGCCGTCTCTGTATATCAACGGCGAGCTGAAGTTCCGCTCCCTGGTTCCTTCCAAGGAAGAGCTGTATGCAGAGATCGAAAAAGCAATGAAATAATTATTTTGAATGACTCGACGAGAAAAGGCTGCCGCTTTTATGCGGCAGCCTTTTTGTGTCTGGCGGGGACGGTTGGTGTTCTTTTTTCGGCGATTTTTGTTTATTGAGAACAGCAGGTGTTCTTTATTTGGCTATTTTTATATATTGAGAATATGAAGTGTTCTTTATTTGGCTTTTTCTGATTTTTAAGAACAGCCAAAGTATTCTTTATTCTAGAGATATGCCCATTTGAGTATACTTTTTATTCTTTTTTGGATCGAACTGGGGATTTGAGAATAGTCTGCCT
>JAFWOB010000043.1 GCA_017510065.1 Parasporobacterium sp. | reverse complement strand
GGATCGATACGGGCAGAAGGCCTCTCCGGATATTCGCTATATGGTTACCCGCTCCACGAATGAAAAGATCCGCGGAGATATGCGCATCCTGCAGGTGCTGATTCGGAAAGAAGCCGAAGCTAACAAGAATATCGGCGACGTAGGAGCCCTGATGAATCTGTATGATCAGGACGCAGAGGAACAGCTTACCTACCATGCGATGGAGACAGGGAACGCTGAGACCTTTGAGCAGGAACTGACCATAGAAGAAGGGGCGACGCTGGAGGACCTTTTTGCGGATCTCTGGGATGAACCGTCTGATGAGTCCGCATCTTCGACGACCCCCAAAGCCGCTTCGCCTGAAACGGTGGAGGATCACACCCTGATGAGTGATCTGGACTTTCTGGAAGGTACGGTAAACCTTCTGGCAGAAACGCGGCCATATAAGGTTGCGGCGCTTCAGGATGCCGAGGGGCTGGAGATTCGCTGGACAAAGGATATGCAGCGCAGGTTTCACAATGTCCTGCCGCCGGAAGCCACGCCGGACTTAGATGACTGGCTGATGCTCTCCTCTGATAAAGCTTTTGTGGGGAGAGAAAATCGCCGGAGTCTGCAAAGATCTCTGGAGGAAGACAGCTGGCCCAGAGTGCAATACCTTTGGCGGCAGCATCCCATTATGCAGTGGGCTGATGATAAGGCCGGACAGTTCTTCGGCAGACAGCAGGCTCCGTTGATCGGCACCTCCACGCTTGAGGACGGTGACGTAATCTTCTGCATGGCGGGTACCATACCGAACAGACGTTCCGCACCGGTTGTCGATGAGTGGTTTGGTCTGGAATTCAAAAACGGACGCTTTGAACGGCGCCTGACAATGGATGAACTGATAAAAAAGACGCAGTTTGACCGGAATGACCGTCCCAACGCGGGAACCCTGACAGAAGAAGACGCGAGGGAGGCGTCCAAGCTGCTTCCGGAAGCCGTAAAGCAGGCAAAAAGCGTTTTGACAGAGGCCGCAGATCGGTATATGGAAGGCCCTTATCTGGATGTCTATGCGGAACTGGGCAAGCTGGATCGACTGAAGGAGCGCCATGAAGCCCATCTGCAGGAAAAGTATGAGCAACTTTCCATATTTGGTCCGAGCAAAAAGAAAGACGCTGAGCAGCGTCATATTGATCAGGTCTTTAAGCAGTTCTATGAGTGGGTCGAAGACGGGATGGAAATTGAGAGGGACAACCCCTACATCCGGGTTGCCGCGGTCTTCACGGGGGTGAGAGCATGAGTATGGATTTGACCGGCATCCGGAACCGGAACGAATACTACACCAACCATTACTTTGCCTCGATCTTTGAAGAGAATGCCTCCGATACCATCAAACGTTGGCGTGAAGCGGCTCAGGGTACTGAACTTCGTACCCCATGGGCTCTGCTCCGCGAAGCCGGAAAACGCTATTTTCTGATTCGTGGAAAACAGGAACGTCGGCGGTCAGCGGCAGCACATCTGGAAGCTGTGACGGGAATTGCCCGTGAGATTCTGGAAGCCCTTGGCTATGAAGCTGCCGAGGCCAGACCGGAACTGGCCGAGATCCCGAATGTGGGCAAGGTTCCCGTTGCTTTAGAGATCCGCAAAGAAAACGGAGCGCCGCTTCTGTGGTGCATTCTGGCCAATTCC
>JAFWOB010000226.1 GCA_017510065.1 Parasporobacterium sp. | reverse complement strand
ACCCTGGAGCAGCTGCAATCGGATGCCCTGGGCCATGACTGGGTGATCGACACCACCCAGGGTTATAACGGCTGGGAATGGGCGGCAGACGGGAGCAGCGCCACGGTGTATCTGCAATGCCAGAGGGAAGGCTGCGGCGAACCCGCCACGGCCACTGATGCTGCGCCACAGGCCGGCGACGTATCCTATAACCCCGCTACGGGCAAGGCGGAGGTTTCCTACGCTGCATCCGTCACCAAGGATGGGCAAACATTCACCGCCGAAACCATCCTGTCCAGAGAGATCACGGCTTATTACTATACCGTTTCGTTTTTCGACGGCGAAGGCTCTCCGATTGGCGATGCCTACGCTCTTCAGGATAACAGCGGATCAGATGATCCGGTTGCCTACCTCATCGACCGATACGCGAGACCCGATAGTGAAACGATCAACTGCCATTACGGGTTCAGCGGATGGAGCGATCCGATCTTCCAGGGTTATGAAGTGAGTATGAGCCAGCAGAAAATACATGTGTTTGAAAAATATTCCACCACCGCACAATACCTGGACGCCTTGCTGACGCACGTTGGAGAGGTTCCGGCGTCCTGCACTCAGTATGGCACGGAGGAATACTGGACGTGCGAGACATGCGGTAGGAAATACAGCGACGATAAAGGAATAAACGAGATCGACACGCCTGCGGTCATCGGCAAGCTGGGTCATGACCTGGTCTCCCACGTTGCGCAGGCACCGACCTGTACAGCTGTTGGCTGGGACGCCTACGATACCTGCTCCCGGTGCGACTACACGACTTATGTGGAGAAAGCTGCTCTTGGCCATACCGAAGTCATAGATCCCGCCGTTGCAGCTACCTGCACGAAAGAGGGCCTGACGGAAGGCAGGCATTGCTCTGTGTGCAATATGGTATTACTGGAACAGAAAACCGTGGAGGCGTTGGGCCACGACTGGGGCGAATGGCAGGTTACGAAATCACCACAGATCGGAACAGCCGGGGAACGCCAACGTACCTGCAGCCGCTGCGGTGAGACCGAGACTGAACCGGTTGCGGCACTGATCGGATATTCCATGACCGGAGCAGCAGACGGCAGTTGGACAAAAGGCAGTACCAAGGGGGTTATGATCACTGTAAAACGCAGCGAAGACGATGAAAACTGCTTCAGCCATTATCTGGAAACCCTGATGGATGGAACTCCTGCAGATGTTTCCGCAGAAGCAGGCAGCACGGTCGTGACATTCAGCGCTGCCACACTGGAAAAGCTGACCACGGGAACGCACACGGTCACGATCAAATTTGATGACGGGGAGGCAGAAGGCAAGCTGACGATCAACGAAGCAGAAAGCCCGACAACCCCTCAGCCCACACAGCCGAAAGGACCTCAGGTCCCTGCGACAGGAGACACCAGTAATGCAGGACTCTGGATCGCACTGCTGATCGGATCCCTTCTGGCCATGCTGATGGCCATCTGTGCAGGAAGGATCACCAGGGAAAAGAATAACTAACGGATAGAATGATCTGAGACGATGAGAGCGGGACGAGTTCCCGCTCTTTTTGTGCCTGTGATATGTCTGTATGATACAAATAATAAATATAATAACTATTATATATATTGAAAATAGATAACATAAATATTATACTTATAATGATATAGGCAATAAAAGAGGATAACAAATTGTCTGGCTGTGATAAAAAGATCTCGACATTAGTATATTCCATGTCCTTTGACCGATATGAAACGCCTGATCTGGAAGAAGACCAGATCAGGTATGTTCCGACGCTCTCCAAACGGAAAAAGAGCGTGACCAGGGTGCTGAACGAGATCATACGGGAGAAACCGGACTGTACGAACACAGTGTATGCACTGCTGACTTATTCCACACAGAAGTGGGCAAGGGATACAAGGAACGAGATCGGACTGAACCCGGAAAAAAGCCTGATGATCGAGGATTCTTTCAAGGAAGCGGCAGTCACGATGGGAGAACTGTATCGTAAATCCGGGATCCCGCCCAGGATCGAGGATACCCGTATCATCCGGATCAGTGAATCCGATGAGATACTGGACTGCATCGAGGACGGGCTTTCCTGGCTGGAAAAGACTCCGGCCATCGGATATTCGCTTGCCAAAGCGATCCAGGCTGTGCATCTCATGGATGATGCAGGGTCCGATATTTCTGCTTATCTGTTCAAAGAGTATTATAAGCCGGCGATCCTTTATCTGAACGAGCAGGTAGGCCCTGATATCGACAGGGTGGTGACGGAACTGACTTCCTGCCAGTGGCTTTATGACGGAAACCGGAACAGCACGGCGTATCATAATACGATGCTCCTGATCAAGATCTATCCTTTCCTGATCCACCGCTTTGTACGCCGGTACAGGAACGGGGGAATCTCAGACCTTGGGATCCAGAAAGATACAGACGGACTGTTCCTTTTGAAGATCCTGGAAGATGCCGTAAATGGTGTCAGGCGGTATGAAGGCGGGGGAGAGAGGCTTTACCAGATCCTTCGGCTGATGCTCCTTGCACAGCCTGATGCCGTCATTAAAAAGGAACTGGACCTTACCACTTCCGCGCTTTATGAGCAGAAAGCCCGCGCTGTCAATATGCTGTCTTTTTTACTATGGGGGTATTCGACAGTGGAGATACTTGAAGGGATTGTGTTTGCTCCATTAACGAAAAAGGATCTGCGGAAGATCATATAAAAGGAATGCCTTTATGGAGTGAGTTTATGAGAATAGGGGCATTCACTAATAGTAATAGGGAACATATCAGATAAAATCAAGATAAAATGTTCCCTAAAATTTTGCTTGACATTTAGGGAACAAATCAAGAAAATAAGAAAAAGAATGTTCCCTAAAGGAGGTGCTTTTCGTGTCTGCATTTGATGAGATTCAGTCTGCTCTTCGTGAAAGAGCTGATCTGAATGCAAGATTATCGCTGATCCCTTATGAGGGTACACCTGAAATCAAAGATGTAAGCGGACAGAAATATCTATATATACGGAAGCGGGTTGGAAGCAAGGTCACATCCACCTATGTTGGAACGTATTCGGATGAACTCTACCAACTGCTCCTTCGAAACACACGGGAAGCACGTGAGATCCGGAAGAGCTTAAGAAAACTGGATAAAAAACTGGCGGAGCTGGGCTATCAGGAAAGCGAGCTTGAGCCTCGTGTGATCCGGAACCTGGATTTTGCCAGAGCCAATATGAAAGCAAACATCTATGATCAGGCAGTCCTGGAAGGTGTTGCCACTTCTTTCCCGCAGACAGAGGAAATCATAGAAAATGGTAAAGTAAACGGCATGACCGCTTCGGATGTACAGAAGATTCTGAATCTGAAACACGCATGGGAATTCATACTGGACCAGGATGTGATACAGGCAAAGAGTGATTACTATGTTCTCTGTCATATTGCTCGGCTGGTGAATGAAGGCTTTTTCACGGATGGCGGAAGGATCCGCAGCGTACCGGTAACAATCGGAGGTTCGTCTTATATTCCGCCCCTTCCAAAAGAATTTGAGGTCAGGGAGAGAATAGAAGAAATCCTTCAGTCTGATATGGCGGATATCGATAAAGCAATCCGTTTATGCCTGTATACGATGAAAACACAGGTTTTCATCGATGGAAATAAACGGGCAGCTGTCATCTTTGCAAATCATTTTCTGATCGCGCATGGACAAGGATTTCTGGTGATCCCCGAAGTACATGTTGCTGAATTTAAAAATCTTCTTGTAGCCTATTATGAAGGAGAAGACGAAGGGATCATCACAGCATTTCTAAAAGATAACTGTTGGAAGATTTTTTAACTTAACTATATGAAAAACAAATGGAGTGATCAAATGAAGAAAATAACAGTAACAATCATATCTTTTGTATTATGTAGTGTTTTTGTATTGGGAATACTCCCTTTAAACAAGACCATTGCGGCAACGTCGTATTCTGCCCGGGCATATGATACAGGAGCAGCGGGGCTGCTGGTCCGGTATACTCCATCGACAGACTCCGGTGGAGATGTTGTTGTTCCGGATGGAACGGCGATCACCATCACAGAGGAATACAATGGTTTCGGTTTGACTACCTACAACGGATCCAGCGGATGGGTAAGGCTCAGATATACTCAACTGATCGGAGATCATTCTGTTCAGGAACCGACATGGGGTTATATTACACCGGAAACATATACTGTCTGTAATACGCAGCGGGTAGGTCTGGCGCTCCGTACATCCCCTACCGATGATTCCCCCACTTATGGATACATGATGGAAGGGTCCAAGATTCAGATCGAAGCGATTGAGAACGGCTGGGGCTATACCACCTCTTACGGCGGACATCACGGCTGGGCCGATATGTCCTGTTTGACCACATCCCCTGTTGTCTTTTCTGTTTCCGGTTCTGCATCCGGCCAGTATCAGGTAAGAGCTTACGATACTGGTCAATCGACACTTTTAGTCAGAAATGCTCCTTCTCTGGATGCGGGTGGAATTACGACCATTGTAGACGGTGAAGTATTTACGATCAGCCAGGAATCCAATGGTTTTGGCTATGCGACTTACAAAGGGTATTCCGGCTGGGTAAGGCTCATGTATACCCAATTACTGGAAGAACGTCCCGTGCAGGCGCCGGCAGGAGGTTATATTGAACCAGCCATTTATACGATATGCAACACAGAAAATTATGGACTTGCTCTTCGGACAGCTCCTTCAGATGATACCAGTACTTATGGCTATATGATGGAAGGGACTCAGATCAGGATCGAAGCGATCGAGAATGGCTGGGGGTATACGTCGGATTATGCCGGGCATTGCGGATGGGCTAGGCTGGAGTATTTGACAGACTCATCGAAAACAACTGATCATCCAGGCGGAAGCATAAATGAAACAGAGCCTGTGATACAGATGGATGATTTCCAGAGTGTTAATGACGGTCAGTATGTGACTGATGCATATTCCATGCAGATAGACGCATTTGGCGGATGTGATTACCATATACCGCAGATCAATCTGCCCGGAAATGATGCAGCTGCAATTAATCGGGAAATATATGACAAATACTACAGCGCTATTCAGGATGCTTTGTATTATGCCCAATATGAGGGATCCTATGGAAACCCTGGAATGTTTAAACTGTATTATGACTGGTATGTCAACGGAGACATTTTATCACTTGTCGTACAGTCAAACTGGATGGATGCAATGCATGATGTGGATGTATATAATGTGTCAATTTCCTCTACAAGCCGTTTAGATCATAAAGCAGTATACCAGGCTGCAGGCTTATCAGACGAAGCTTATGAGTATGCATTGAAACAATCGATCGAGCAGGAAATCTGGAGCCGACAGGCAGGAGCCAGTAATTATTATGATAATTATAGGGAATCAGATCTGGCGGAGAGTACATCAGCTTCGAATCTTGATAGCGCTATGCCATATTTCAATATGTATGGGCAATTATGTGTATGGATGGAACTGAAATACACTGGTTCTCAAAATACGTGGAACTGGAAAGAACTTATAGTAAATGTGGAAGACTAAACGGTTTCAAAACTAAATAGTGCGGATGAGAGGATGTATGAAGATAATGCCGAATCTTCTATGGCTTCTTTATTCTTTAGAATTTGCTGGTTTTCTATGGTAGTATAATCATCAATAAGATATCTGTGAGAATAAAAATGAGTGTCTGCAGCTGAAGTACCATAGCAAAACGGGAGGATATCGTCTTGAAAACAGTCATTGCAATCCCGGCACGCGGATCCGGACCAGCCGGGGAGCAAAAGCCAAACAATAAAGAGAGGGGACCGGCAACCATGGATAAAGACAGATTGCGAAAACTGTCAGACCAGCTGACTTCCCTGGTGGAAGAACTGGATGATATCAGGGAAGACCTGAACGAGATGTTGCAGGACATCGATCATAATTACGAAATGGCGAATTATGCAGACGGTGAAGAAGATACGCTGTATGACCGGCTGGAAAACATTTGCGATACAGTGGATGGTGCGTATCAGGAATTGAACGAAGTGTTGGATGAGATGGAGGACTTAATATGAAAAAGTATCTAGCAGTATTTTTATTTATAGTTTTATTGGCATCGGTTCCTTTCACAGTATTTGCATCACCGGCTGATACAGATGATAATGCTGGCGAACAAAAGTCAGAGTATACAGAAATGGTTAATGAGGCAATCAGGGTTCTGGCAGATAGATGGAATGATGAATACTGGACAGAGGATTATCCGGAGAGAGAATATATACTTGATATCAGAAGCACAAGAATCATCTGCATCAGGGAAAACCTTACGGAAGAACAGGACGAGATTCTGAATGGAGCAAAGTATATTATAGATTTTCTTCTTTATGATGACTATCTCAATTATGGCGATATACCCAGCGGACAGGGTATCGGTTATTATACTCAGAGCGGTGTGAATAATAATGTTGTAGTACTTGCGGACGGAAGCATGGTTTGTATGTCAAAAGTACTTGATATGTACAGGGCAAGATTTTTTGAAATAGATTTCAGGCCGATAATTGAACAGGTAATTGATCTGCATGAACAGTTTAATCAGGTGGTTCACTTCAAAAACCATGAAGTAGTATTTGAGTAGTATTACTTTTTCTCCTTTTCGATCATGCTATTTATAAGAGATATGTACAGGTAAGTACAAATGATCTGGATAATCATATTAGTTATTGGAATAGGGATCATGGTGTTCTGGCCGGTTTATGACCGGATTAAATGGCGAAAAGCAGAAATACAAACAGACCTTGGTCTGCCCGGGGAGACAACATCTTCCACTTGGATAAAACATGCTGTGTGGGACTGCCCGGTCTGCGGGAAGAACCATGATGGCAGAAAAACAGGTCGGGCCAGTTGTCCTTTTGAGGACGGGAGCTATTTCCCTGTCTGGAAAGAGCAGCTGCTTGATTACGAGGTCACAAGTCTTGGAGGGGCCTTTGAACTCCCGTATCTGGCATGGGAATATGATGACAAGGTATACCTTACCTACAGATCAAATACTTCTGCTGTACTGAAGGATCAGTATGGCCAGATCTATGCAAATGCCTATTATTCGGCGCTGTTCTGCAGAAAAGAAGAATGGGATCCCTATAAAACAAAACGTGAGATAAACCTGGCGGTCAAAGAGTTAAGGGACAGGGTGCTGAATTCCATGTATGAATCGGAAGAGCATTATATCGTCGGACTTGACCGCATTCTGGATATGTCCGTGACCAGGGAAGCATCCTGTGCGGAAACCGGTTATGTCATATGGAGAGGAGAACAGGGCATCTATGTGACCGGTATACGGACAGGCGCCTCTATAGATATCTTTAATTATGACCGGATCAGCCGTTCAAATGCTGTCCACAGGTTCGATAAACCATATACCCGAAGGCTTTGCGGCACTTTGGACGAGCTGCGGGAAATGCCACAGGATGAGATAGATGCGCAGGCTTACGGGGCTTATATGGATGGGGCGAAGTAAATAATATCTTGAAGAAGAAACAAGAAAAAGACTTGTAGGAAAGAGCGTGAGAAAAACAATGAAAGGTTTTATTGAGTGCGATTACTGCGGGGAACTGTTCATCGAAGGTAATCCTTT
>JAFWOB010000042.1 GCA_017510065.1 Parasporobacterium sp. | reverse complement strand
TTGCCACTTCATGGTTAGTAAGGGCACGGCCGTTGTATTCCCGGCTATCCGATGCGCTGGTCAGGGTCACCCGGCGTTTCGCGATATTCAGCGTGCCCTGTACCGGATGGATATCGAACTGATCTGTCACATCGTTTCCATTCGCGTCTGTGATCACAGGCGTTCCGGTTATGATCACCGGATAAGAACCGGCGTCCGTTTCACTCGTTTCCGCAGTCATGCCGCTGATCGTATAGATATTGCCGTCAATCTCTATGGTATCCGTGACCAGACCTCTGACGGTCTTTTTCTCGCCATCGTACAGGAACTCTCCGCTGCTTCCGGTAAGGGTGACCGGATACTTCTCCTCCCGGTCTGTCACCTCGAGGGTTCCGTATACTACAGCGATGTCATAATTGTCTGCGCTGGTCCCTTCGTTCAGCGTGTAGGTAAATTTGTTTTCGGAAGAACCCACTGTCAGCTGGTTTCCGGTTACCTCATAAGATGCGCCTTCGCCTGCTGCGAAACCGTCACCGCTGATAGCCACGTCGCCATTGGTAAGGGCACGGCCGTTGTATTCCCTGCTGTCCGATGCACTGGTCAGGGTGACGTTTCTCTTTGTGATCTGAAGCTCACCATCAACGATCACAAAATCTACATTGGTGAAGTTCGGACTGATGTTGGTGAAATCTTCCGAATGCAGCTGCATCTCATAAATGCCTGCATTGGTGCCTGTCACCAGAGCGTCGCCATTGAATATGAAGTCTTTTTCTGTGTACAGTGCATGATCAGCAGACACCGTATATCCGGACACCGTCTTTGCTGAGCCATTATACTTTTCGTTTCCACTGTTCTCCGTTACCGTTACTGTGACTTTATCCGCTAACGGATGGACTGTAAGGATACCTTCTGCCTTTGTGATCTCATAGTTGCCTGCAGATGTTCCTTCACTGAGGACATATGTGAATCCATTATTGCTTGAGCCTGTTTGTGTCTGGCTGCCGGTGAACTGGCAGGACACGCCTTCCCCTTCTGCAAAACCATCTCCGCCAATGGTTACCGTCTCATTGGTAAGAACCTGACCGTCATAGATCTTCTCATCCGTTCCACTGGTCAGGATCACCTGGCGTTTTGCGATCTGAAGTTCACCATCAACGATCAAGAACCTTACATTGGTAAAGTTCGGGCTGATATTGGTGAAATCTTCCGCACTCAGCTGCATCTCATAGATACCGGCATTAGTGCCTGTCACCTGGTCATCACCATTAAATGTAAAGTCATTTTCTGTGTACAGCGCATGATCAATAGACACCGTATACCCGGAAACATCTTTCTGGGTGCCGTCATATTTCTCACTTCCACTGTTTTCGGTGATCGTAACTATGATTTGATCTGCTAACGGATGGACTGTGAGCGTTCCCTCTGTCTTTGTAATCTCGTAGTTGCCTTCTGATGTTCCCTCATTCAGAGTATATATGAATCCGTTATCGCTTGAACCGGCTCCCGTCTGGCTGCCGGTGAACTGATATGACGCGCCTTCGTAATCTGCAAAGCCGTCTCCGCCAACCGTTACGGTACTGTTCACAAGAGCCTGTCCATCATAGATCTTCTCATCCGATGCACTGGTCAGGGTCACCTGGCGTTTTGCGATCTGAAGCTCACCGTCAACGATCACGAACTCTACATTGGTGAAGTTCTCATTTACGTTGATGAAGTCATCCTCACGCAGCTGCATCTCATAAATGCCTGCATTGGTGCCTGTCACCTGGGCATTTCCGTTAAACGTAAAGTCATTTTCTGTATACAGCGGGTTATCGATGGAGACCGTATATCCGGATACCGTCTTTACAGATCCGTTATATATCTCTTCACTACTGTTCTCAGTGATGATGACTGTGACTTTGTCTGCTGACGGATGGACGGTAAGTGTTCCCTCTGTCTTGACAATTTCGTAGTTCTCTGCTGATGTTCCTTCATTCAGCGTGTATGTGAATCCGTTATTGCTTGAGCCTGCTTCTGTCTGGCTTCCGGTAAACTCATAGGATGCGCCTTCGCTTTCCGCGAAGCCGTCTCCTCCAATGGTTACTTCCTCTTTGGTAAGAGCCTGACCATCATAGATCTTTTCATCCGACAAGCTGGTCAGGGCAACTCTGCGCTTCGTGATCTGAAGCGTGCCATTGACGGTTCCGACCGCGAACTGGTCGGATACATCATTGCCGTCCGCATCGGTTACTACCGGAGTACCGATCACATTCACCGGATATGTTCCGGCGTCAGTTGCCTCTGCACTCGCGCTCAGGCCTCTGACAGTGTATGTGTTACCATCCACTTCAAAAGTGTCTTCGATAAGACCTTTGACGCTCTTTACTGCTCCGTCATATTTGGCCTCCCCGCTTCTTCCTGTCACGGTTATCTCGTACTGTGCGTTACGGTTGGTTACCGTCAGGGTTCCGGGTATCGCAGCAATTGTATAGTTGCCTGCACCGGTTCCTTCATCCAGCGTATATGTGAAGGTATTTTCAGAAGTGCCAACGATCAGCTGGCTTCCCGTCACCTTATAAGATGCGCCTTCGCCTTCTGCGAAGCCGTCACCGCTGATGGTCACGTCGCCATTGGTAAGTGTCCGGCCGTTGTATTCCCGGCTGTCCGATGCGCTGGTCAGTGTCACGCTTCTCTTTGTGATCTGAAGTGTTCCGCCAATGATCACGAACTCAACATTGGTGAAGTTCGGATTCATGTTGATGAAATCCTCTACATGCAGCTGCATCTCATAGGTACCTGCGTTGGTACCCGTTACCTGAGAATCCCCGTTGAACGTGAAATCATTCTCTGTGTACAGATCATTATCAATGGAGACTGTATATCCGGAAACGGTCTTTTCCGTGCCGTCATACAGCTCTTCGCGACTATTCTCCGTGATAATGACGGTCACTTTGTCCGCTAACGGATGGACAGTGAGCATTCCCTCTGTCTTGGCAATTTCATAGTTCTCCGCTGATGTTCCTTCCTCCAGAGTATATGTGAATCCGTTATTGCTTGAGCCTGCTTCTGTCTGGCTGCCGGTAAACTGATAGGACACACCTTCGCCTTCTGCAAAACCATCTCCGCCAATGGTTACCGTCTCATTGGTAAGAGCCTGGCCGTCATAGATCTTCTCCTCTGATGCGCTGGTCAAGGTCACCTGGCGTTTCACGATCTGAAGTTCACCATCAACGATCACAAACGCTACATTGGTGAAGTTCGAATTTTCGTTGGTAAAATCATCCTCACTCAGCTGCATCTCATAGGTACCGGCGTTGATGCCCGTTACCAGAGAGTCTCCGCTGAATGTAAAGTCATTTTCTGTGTACAGCGCATGATCAATAATCGCCGTATATCCGGAAATGGATTTCTGAGCGCCGTCGTATTTCTGACTTCCGCTGTTTTCCGTAATCGTTACTGTGACTTTATCCACTACCGGATGGACAGTGAGTGTTCCCTCTGTCTTTGTAATGTCATAGTTATCTGTTGATGTTCCTTCGTTCAGAACATAAGTGAATCCATTATCACTTGAGCCTGCCTCTGTCTGGCTTCCGGTGAACCGGTAGGATGCGCCTTCTCCTTCCGCGAAGCCGTCTCCGCCAAAGGTTATTTCATCATTGGCAAGCGCTTTGCCGTCATAGATCTTCTCCTCCGATGCGCTGGTCAGGGTTACCTGGCGTTTTGCGATCTGAAGCTCGCCGTCAACGATCACGAACTCTACATTGGTAAAGTTGGGATTGTTGTTGGAGAAATCTTCTGCCTTCAGCTGCATCTCATAGATGCCTGCGTTGGTACCCGTTACCAGGGAGTCCCCGTTGAACGTGAAGTCATTTTCTGTGTACAGAGCATGATCAATAGAGACTGTATATCCGGATACCGTCTTTTCCATGCCGTCATACAGCTCTTCGTCACTGTTTTCCGTGATGATGACTGTGACTTTGTCCGCAATCGGATGGACTGTGAGCGTTCCTTCTTCCTTTGTGATCTCATAGTTGCTTTCTGATGTTCCATCGTCCAGCGAATAACTGAATGCATTTGTGCTCCGGCCGGCATCCGTCTGGCTGCCGGTAAACTCATAGGTTGCACCTTCGCCTTCCGCGAAGCCGTCACCTCCTACCGTTACGTTAATGTTAATAAGAGCCTGGCCATCATAGATTTTCTCAGCCGATGCGCTGCTCAAGGTCACGCTGCGCTTCGCGATCTGAAGCTCACCGTCAACGATCACGAACTCTACATTAGTGAAGTTCGTACTGATGTTGGTGAAATCGTCCGCCTTCAGCTGCATCTCATAGGTACCGGCATCTATACCAGTCACCAGAGAATCTCCGCTGAACGTAAAATCATTTTCTGTATATAATGGGTTATCGATTACGACTGTATATCCGGATACTGTCTTTACGGATCTGTCATACTTTTCACTTTCGCTGTTCTCCGTGATCGTGACTGTGACTTTTTCCGCTAACGGATGGACGGTGAGCGTTCCCTCCGTCTTTGTGATTTCATAATTGCTTTCAGATGTTCCTTCATTAAGAACATAGGTGAATCCGTTTTCACTTGATCCTGCTTCTGTCTGGCTGCCGGTGAACTGGCAGGATACGCCTTCCCCTTCTGCAAAGCCGTCTCCACTGATGAGCACTTCGCCATTGGTAAGCGCATTGCCGTCATAGATCTTCTCATCCGATGCGCTGGCCAGGGTTACGCTGCGCTTCGCGATCTGAAGTGTGCCATTGACAGTTCCGACTGCGAACTGGTTGGAAACATCATTTCCGTCTGCATCGGTTACTACTGCTGTTCCGGTCACATTCACCGGATAGGTACCGGCATCCATGCCTTTCGCATCTGCGCTCAGGCCGCTGACGGTATATATATTTCCTTCTACTTCAAATGTCGTTTCAACCAGGCCGCTGATGTTCTTTTCTGTGCCGTCATACTTGAACTTCCCGCTCCTTCCTGTCACGGTGATCTCATACTGCGCGTTACGGTTGGTAACGGTCAGGGTTCCGGGTATTACAGCAATCGTATAGTTGTCTTCATCGGTCCCTTCGTTCAGTGCATAGGTGAAACTATTCTCGCTGGATCCCACTGTCAGCTGGCTTCCGGTTACCTCATAAGATGCGCCTTCACCTTCTGCGAAGCCGTCTCCTCCAACGGTTACTTCATGATTGATGAGTGCACGGCCGTTGTATTCCCGGCTGTCCGTCGCGCTGGTCAGGGTCACATTTCGCTTCGCAATCTGCAGCGTACCTTGGGCGATCACGAACTCTACATTAGAAAAGTTCGGATTGTTGTTGGTGAAATCTTCTGCCTTCAGCTGCATCTCATAGATGCCGGCGTTGGTACCTGTTACCAGAGAGTCCCCGCTGAACGTGAAGTCATTTTCTGTGTACAGTGCATGATCAATGGACACGGTATATCCGGAAATGGTCTTTTCTATACCGTCATAAATCTCTCCGCCACTGTTCTCCGTGATAGTAACGGTGACCTGATCTGCTATCGGATGGACTGTGAGCGTTCCCTCTTCTTTTGTAATCTCATAGTTGCTTTCTGATGTTCCATCGTCCAACGTATAGCTGAATGCATTTGCACTCTGGCCGACCTCTGTCTGGCTGCCGTTGAACTGGCAGGACGCACCTTCGCCATTCGCAAACCCGTCGCCGCCAACAGTTACCATCTCATTTGTAAGAGCCTGGCCGTCATAGACCTTCTCAGCCGTCTGGCTGGTCAGGATCACGTTTCTCTTCGTGATCTGAAGCGTACCGTCAACGATCACGAACTCCACATTGGTGAAGTTCGGGCTGATATTAGTGAAATCTTCCGCACTCAGCTGCATCTCATAGGTACCGGCATTAGTGCCTGTCACCTGGTCATCACCGTTAAATGTAAAGTCATTTTCCGTATACAATGCATGATCAATAGACACCGTATACCCGGAAACATCTTTCCGGGTCCCGTCATATTTCTCACTCCCACTGTTTTCGGTGATCGTTACTATGATTTGATCTGCTAATGGATGGACTGTGAGCGTTCCTTCTTCCGTTGTAATCTCATAGTTGCCTTCTGCTGTCCCATCGTTCAATGCGTAGCTGAACGTATTCGCACTCTGGCCTACATCTGTCTGGCTGCCTGTGAACTGGTAAGATGCACCTTCCCCTTCTGCAAAGCCATCACCTCCAATGATTACTTCATCATTGGTAAGCGCCTGGCCATCATATGCACGACTGGCTGACCCACTGGTCAAAGTCACATTTCTTTTGTTAATGATCAGTTTGTTTGTTCCTGAAATCTCCGGTTCAGGAACCACATAATAAGAATCCCTGCTTTGAAGCGTTCCCGTGAAATGGCGGGAATACTCTCCGGCATTCGTTCCTCCGGCTGCGGCGTTCTGTCCTTTATCAAGCACAAACGTAACGCCTTCCGGCAACGCATCCGTTTCAATCCCGTTGATATAATACGTCACATCATACTCTGCGTTTTCCTGATATTGTCCGTTGTAGCTCACGGTTTTTTCAGAGCCGTCAACTCGGGCAGAAACAACCTGGGCTTCAACAAACCGGGCTGTATAAACAACATCTTCCGTTACCGGTTCCAGTTCTTTGTCCCAGCCGCTGAACGCATAGTATGTTCCGTCCTCGCCCGTTTTGACCGGAACTGCACCGTGATACACCGGCATGTAGCCGTATTCCACATTTGTGTTTTCTTCCAGAACCTCACCGTCCTCATTCAGCCACCGGACGGTATAATACACATGGTGGACCAGCTTTCCATCGATATGCCATCCGTCTTTCGCTCCGGACTGGTATTTAACCGAGATCCACTGTACGAAATAATTATCCGTCGTCAGTTCTTCCTTTGGTATGACATTTCCCTTTTCATCCATGAATGTCATGCGGCTGTTGCGAAGGGAAGCCAGCACTTCGGCATCATCCGGCAGATAAGGCAGGTACCAGGTCACGTAACCGTTATACGGATCCTCTGCACCATAACCGCCTATTGCCAACTGTTCCCGTACTGCGGAATCAGCCATCGGATAGGAAGTATTTGCATATGTGATAAGTTCGAACTTTTTCCCGTTTATGGCAGGGGAATGCAGCTGGCCGGACCGGATCACATTCCCATCTTCATCCAATGCCTGCATATAAGTAGACGACCAGCTTCCAACCGTTTCATAATTGACGATATTTTCCGATAATCTGCCACCGTTATTGATCACATTATCCGCAGAGGAAATATTGGTCCAGACCATGAAGTTGACCCATGACAGACCGGTGCCATTTGCCCATCCGCTGTTCCATAAGGTCTTGAACGTAATGATCCCATCCTGATCCGCATCAAGGATCCGGTGTCCTTCTTCATCTGATTCTGTCAGATTGATCACTTCTCCGGGCTGAATGGTATCGCCGTTTTCCGTCTCCCAACCGATAAATTCAAATGTATTAAAATACCGCTTTCCGTCATATTCCTGATATCTGTCTTTTGTCAGGCCGACAATCGTATAACTGTCAGCCTCATCTAAAGGAATATCCACAACTGCCTTCCCGGCAGGTTCCGGCATGGTTCCTTCCAGGGGACCGAAGCTGTAAGAGTCTTTTTCTACATTATAATGAATAGTAACAGGAAGTTCCGTCTGAGACTCTAATTCCCATACGGATGTAAACGTGACTGTCGATCCGGCGATTTCTCCTGCCAGTATGCTGCTGACAGAGTCTCCTGCATGATATACGCTGCCGTCCTGCGCTCTCCATCCTGCAAAGGAATATATATATCCATTTGTTAAATCCTTCGAAAGATATGTTTCGATCTCCGGCTCTTCCAGAGAATAATCAATGTCATGTACGATCAGGATCTTCTCATCCGGAAGGTCCTCAGCAATACCACTATCTTCTTCACTGGCAGTATAGACATATTGAATCTTTAAGCTGGTGTCAGGTATCAGGGCAAGCCATTCATTGGATGCAACATCGCCCTTATAGGCACCAAATCCTTTTCCTCCTTTTACACTGTTGCCGCCCAGATTGACAGCGTATCCGTCAGCATTTACCATTCGGATCGCATCATTCCACACGGAAATATACAGGGTAACCGGGCTGCTGCTGAGCGAAAGCACTCCATTGCCCAGATTCAGATATTTGGGAACTCCGTCCACATAGGTATATACATAATGAAGAGATGCTCCGGCGGCTTTTTCAAAAGTCCATACCGTCTGCAGTTCTGCCGGGTTGTATGCAGCTACGGCCAGACGGTTGCTGTAATTTTTGCTCGTGCCTGCCATCAGGACTCCCTGGGCTCCGTATTGATCTGTAACGATCAGAATATAATTGCCGCTGATCGTAACATCATTTGCTTCATTGGATAACAGCAGCCGGGCATCATTTATATTGTATACCGCGTTCTTGAATTGATTGTTGAGTCCGATGTATGCTCCGGTCTCTTTTTCCTGGATCAGGCAGTATGAATCGGACAGACTGACGTCAAACACAGAAGCGGCTGAAGCATCTGCAGTCAGTGTCCACTGACTGTTGCCAAGGCGCAGATATCCGCTGTCGGAAGATAACCGATATCCTCCCGGAGCTGTTGAGAATGTCCACCATGATGCAGCTGCCGGAACACTGGTACGGCTCACACTTCCCGATCTGGCAGTCATATACCATCCTTCGTGGGAGATCAGGTAACTCTGGCCATCCAGTTCTGTTGGACCGCTTTCCGTTGAATATACAGCCACATAAGTGGAGAAATCAGACGAAATAAAAGCCACATCTGTTCCGTCTGTACTGACGTCAACAGGCTCCAGAACCTCCGCAACGCCGGAGTCATCAAGATGAATCAGATCCTGGTTTAAGTCGGAAACGGCCACATCTGCATTCGACGCTACTTCACTGACCGAGGAGGACTGAGGCATATTTAAAGTAACATGGATTTCCTTGAGAGGCTGTATCTCTTTGCCTTCCGGATCAAGAAATACAATATCGACAGCCAGAACTGCTATGATCTCACCATCTAACGCTGCTTCCACAGCCCCCATTACAGACTGGGGATCTACAGCTGAGACCTGCATGGAAGTACCTTCCGGAAACGTTCCTTCCTCTGCATGAACGGAAACCAGAACTCCGTTTGAAGCAGTGTCGGTGAATTCCATTTCCGGCATCTGAATCTCTTCTTCCGTTGTCTCTTCTTCCGTGGCCTCTTCTGTCGTTACCTCCTCCGTGGTCTCTTCTTCTGTCGTAACTTCCTCCGTGGTCTCTTCTTCCATAAAGTAGATCTCACGTGTGGGTTCTTCTGTTTCTTCTTCTGTTATTTCTTCTTCGGAAACATCATCTGTACCTTCCGAGTCTTCTTCCATAAAATAGATCTCGCGTGAAGGTTTCTCTGTATATTGAGATTCCTCTGTATATTGCTGTGTTGGCGTAATTCCCTGATATGACACTGCGGCCAGTGTCTGAAGATTCTCGTAAAGATCGGCTGTAGAGAAGGAAGCATAATTTCCTTCTGATCTGATCTCCTGCACATTGGAAGAATCGTTTAACGCATAAAAGGCCGTATGGCCTTCCTGTCCTTCAAACTCCTGTGCATATATATTGATACTGATCTCTTTGTCTGATGAAACTTCTGTTTCATCCTTATAGAAAGAAAGGTTTACCGCCCGAACAGACGAGATCTGTCCATAGTATTCATTGGAAACAGAATTCCAGATACTTTCCTCAGAAACATCGGTCAGATACATTTGCGTATCTGCAGGAAAGGCTCCTTCCGGTGCATCTACATTGATGACCAGTCCGTTTTGATTTTTACTGAAAAACTGTGCGGGTCTGTCTGCTTCTTCCTGCACAGCTGCAGGATCTTCTGCACCAGACTGATCAGAGCTCTCCGGATTGTCAGTCTGTGAAAGCTCCTGCACCGGTTCGGTTTCCGGGGCCGGCTGCTCCGGCTCCGGCTGCTTTTCCAGGATCTCCTGTACCGGCTCGACTTCAAAGACCGGCTGTTCCTGTACCGGCTGCTCTTCCAGGATCTCCTGCACAGGCTCGGCTTCAAAGACCGGCTGTTCCTGTACCGGCTGCTCTTCCAGGATCTCCTGCACAGGCTCGGCTTCAAAGACCGGCTGCTCTTCCTGTACCGGCTGCTCTTCCTGCGCCCACTCTTCAACAGGTTCTTCCATCAGCTCCTGTTCCGGCTGCTCCTCCTGCACCCATTCCTGAACAGGCTCTTCCGATTCATTGCTTCTTTCCAGCTGAGGAATGGAAACAATATCATTCACCTCGTCTGGAAGTGCTTCCTCTACATACCCCGCCTGGGCCATAGTAGGATAGTCCTCTTCCGGCACAGCGGTTGCTTTCAGCATCCTGTCGGAAGACTGTGAAAGCACGATTCCTGTTACCATGATAACAGCAATAAACACAGTGATAAGACGTCTGATGATTTTCCTGTTCTTTTTACTCATGACCGGACTCCATTCTTTCCTTATTATTGGATTCTGCTTCTTCACACTCCCTGAGGGCAGTATGGAGTTCCTTTTTTTCTTTCAGATAGTTGTGTCGGCTAAGTACAATGGCAACAACAACAATAATAATCACCACAATGGGGATTATATCCAGCAAAAAGGATAATGAACCAGTTACTGTCAGATCAGGACTCATGTTCATCCTCCTTTATAAATGCTTCTTTCAATTGACTGGCAGCTGTTTTTCTGACATGATTACGCCAAATGAAAAAACAAATCAGAATGGCGACTGTGATCAGGCCCAGAACGACAGCTATGATATCTGAGGTCATCATTTTCTGTTTTCCGTCATCCTTTGATACTGTGCCGCTGCGGCACGTTTTCTAAGTTCGATCAGTTTCTTTTCATTTACTCCCTGGTAAACAACATAAATGACTGCACACGCCAGCATCACAGACATCAGGATGATATGTCTCGTTCCGGAACGCTCTTCTGCTCTTCCTTCAGAATAGAAAGACAGAGGAATATCCTCATCATCAATATCCACCAGGTCTTCATCCTCGATCACCTTGATGACCAGATGCTTCTGTGTCTGTCCGGATTCCTCTGCAAAAACCGCCGGGGTACTCACTCCGATGATTTCAAAAAAGAGTGTGACAAGCATAATGATCATGCTTATCCGCAATAAATGTTTACGCATGCTTTTATTTCTGTTTTCCATAATCCTGCTCCTTTGTTTTACAGACAGTATCTTCCCATTACCATTGTAACGGCAGATAGTCTAAACAAGCGTCAAAACATGGAGGTATTTTTCACCATCATTCAAATACAAATGACAGATGCAGCCTGTTTCCGATGTGGTCAGGGATATAAACATCCCACTGGGTTTCAGGATATTCAAACACGATCTCCCCGGTTTCCTCATCGTAAGAAACCGGGTAATGAAGGTTGCCGTCTGCATCCATCGCATATATTTCACGGTAATCGATCCCAATCCCTTCATCTGCCACAGTCAGGAACACGTATTTGTCATCTGTGCCGCTGTCTTTCAGTTCAGGACCTGCGTTGTCCGCATATTCCATTTCAAATTCTTTGGTAAGGCTCTGCCTGTTGATCAGCTCTACTTTAATGGTCATGGTCCCGTTTCTGGTGGGTTCCATGGTGTATTCAAATGCTCCTGCTTCATAAACAGGAAGGGAATGCCTATTCAGATAGGCCAGGACCTTTCCTACCGGCAGACCGGGCGTTACATCAACTGTCACAACCGGCAGCCCTCTTTCCCCTTCCGGTACAGCGCTTATCTCAAACGACGGAGCAATGAACAGAACCGGCAGCAGCAGAAACAGTATCAGGGCAACGGTCAGTATACCTCTTTGCAGGGAGAACCTTTCCTTTCTATAGGAAGCATACGAAAGAAGCGCCTCCACCGGAACATTATTGGGCTTTCTGGAACATTTTTGAAAGACCTCATCCAGAATCTCCTGGATCATAAACACATCTGATTTCCCGCGTTTGTCATGCGGCACATCATTCCGGATCTCGGAAAATAACGTTTCCTGGCCCAATCCGCCCTGTCTGTCAGTCCCTGCCGGTGCTTCTTCCGTGTTTCTGCCGGGGATCCTCCTCAGATGCCGCACCGCAGCCTTGATACACCTTTTTACAACATATTTGTCAAAATTCAGGATATTGCCTATGGCTTTTACAGAGAGCTTTTGTTTGTACCGCATGATCATGATCTGGGACTCTGTAAGAGGCAGTGTATATAATAAAAGCAATGATACCTGACCCGCCGGAGTCCTGATCTTCATATTCATATTCTTATGATCATCATCACCAAAACATAAACGATAGCAGATCCTGGAGGACCAGGGCATATACAGATCCGGTTTTCCCAGGGTTCCTATATCATACAGGATCTGGACATAGACATTCTTAAGGCAGTTTATGACTTTGTTATCGTCGCGCAGCATATAAAGCAGATAGCTGTAATGCCGTCTGTAAACTGCCGCAGTAAGCTCCGCAAAGGCATTGCTGCTGCCTTGCTGTGCTTTCTGGACCAGATTATTCAGATAGGACTGCTCTATATTTTTCATTTATCATCCTGCCCCTGCACTTGTTTCTTTCATTGCGGCTCTTCTGTCTGACAGGGCTACCAGTTCGGTAAGGGTTTTGACCTGCTCCCCTTCATGAAAAGCCGAACCAAGTACATATTCCAGAGAAACTTCTGAATTCCTGTTATGTTCATCCACCAGTTCCCGGATCTTCTGTATATACTGCCCGAGCTTTTGTTCCGAGCAGTCCCGGAAGATGGCCAGGAACTTGTTTCCTCCGTTCCTTCCGATAAAGCAGGTTCCGCTGGATGCCCTTCTCATGATCTCTGAGAAGTCCTGTATCGCGGCATCTCCTGCCGCGTGCCCGTGCTCTTTGTTGATACTGACCAGATTACTCATGTCTATGGTCACGCATCCCATATCATCGGGAAGCGGCTGGTTCTGAAACTGTCCGAGATAAAGATCCACGCTGTAGCGGTTGGCGATCCCTGTCAGCGCATCGGAATAGATGGCATTGTCCAGCTCCGCATTTTCTCTTCTGATCCCGGTAAAAGAGTAGAAATCATAATAGAGGAACGCAAAAGAGAGTCCCAGGATGACCCACAGGAAAATGGCAAGTACCCTTACCCCCGGATCGGAAGAGATCATGGAATAGACATCCTGGTTAAGAAACACGACCAGAAGAATCGCGATCGTGATCATTATAAAAACAACAAGCTGTATCGTTTTGATCAAATTAAATTTATTCATGATTTATCTGCCTTATATACAGGCCGTTTGATGTGCCTGCTCCCACCTGCAGGAATATTCTTCCTCTGATCTGGCTGACGTTGACTTCCCCGAACGTACGCGAATCCATGGATACGGTCCGGTTATCCCCCAGAACAAATACATTTCCTTCTCTGACTGTGTATGGATATATGATGGCGACGGATTCTTCCTGGGTTTCTCCATAAGCCCAGTGGCCATCCAGCTGCTCATCGTTTACATAAATGATGCCGTCCCTTAGGTCTACGACATCTCCGCCTGTGGCGATCACTCTCTTGACATAATAATCGCCGGAAGCGACCCTGATACTGACTATATCCCCCTGCCGGTACTGCGGCACAATACGTGTATAAACCACAAAATCGCCGTCCGCCAGAGTCGGGCTCATGGAATCTCCGCTTACTATAGCGATCCCGATACAGAACCTGAATACGCAGAAGATGACCACGATCAGGATAATAAAAAAAAGAGAATCGTGCAGCCAGTCAAGCTTGGAACCGTTATAACGTTCCAGCATCCTTTTACCTGCTCTTCTTCCCTTTTTTCCGCCTGTTCCTGCTACCGTATGATCCATCAGACAAAGCCTCTTTCCGATAAGCATCGAACTGTTTTCGTAAACATTAGGATTAATGTATTAATTATAATCCATCCTGATTTTCATGCAACGAAATTTTCGTAAGGAGCTGTCAAGCAGAATCATATTTTTTTGTGTAATTTTGCAGCTTTTCTTTGATCAGATATCCATAAAAAAACTGCAATCCCAGTAAGATCAAGGGATTGCAGGAAACTGCGTCCAACGGTCCGTCATGAGATCATCCGCTGATATCGTCCATTGCGATCAGCAGGTGTTCCTGCTCCAGATTGTAATACAGCCGGCAGGAAAGAGGGCTGACATCCGCAAGGGTTACCACATGCTCCAGTTCCTCTCCGCCGGGGACGGAAGCGATCTGATTATCCAGACCTTTCAGGCGGTTTGGATACCAGGATACATCGGTCTTTTCCGGAAACACTGCAGAATACAGGATCTGTGCCTCCACCAGGTCCTGGAAAATATGGCTTCCGTAAGACAGTTCCGGATTGTATCCCGCAGACCGCTCCGCTACTTCACAGATCACATCAAACCCGCTGATATCGGAAAATGCGGCAGGTACGCCTAGTTCCGGCGACGAAGTGCCGATCCTTCCCGGAACGAACAGCAGCATCCGTTTGTCCTGCTCCCGAAACTGCCAGTTGATGCTGCCGATCAGCCTGGCCACCTTCGGTTTTTCCGCATATGGCAGGTTGTAGTAGGCAGCCGGATCGACATAGACGATCATGTCTAAGGCAAGCTCTCTGGAAAGTCCCATGGAAGATCCGGTGCTTTCCAGAAGGATCTTCTCCTTTTCTGTCCCTTCAGGGACCGCAACCGTTCCGGTGCTTCGAAATACCTGCAGCGGCCGGCATTGCAGGAGGTTGATCACATACTCCCAGTTTTCGGAAGCATTCATGGTAAATTCGATGTCTACCGGATAGTCATATTCCGACTGGATCCGCTGCATCATCCTGCGCATCCGCTGCATCAGTTCCTTGTTTTCCACCACCCCTTTACAGGAGATAAAATAGTTGGGTTTATAGATTCCCCTCTCCCGCAGACTGGATTCCACCTCATAATCGTGCTCCAGCAGGATGCGCTTCAGATACTCCGGCATCAAAGATTCCATGTCAGACAGATCCAGCTGCCTGAGCCTTCGCTCTTTCAGATCCACCGCTTCCGCCCTTCTCTGGGAGAACTGGTGTTTTTCCCGGATCGTTGTAAATGTTGTTGCTTCTGGAGTATCCAGACTGACCAGCCTGGGGTAGGATCCTTCCTTCCGGTCTACGGCATTGGTGCCGAGTCCCATCACCAGCCGGAGCATTCCGGCTGTCTGGTCAATGTTCTTCATGAATTTATACGGGCTGTAGGAATACCCGACCCCGGCAGCACAGGGGAAATAGTAACTGCCGTATACAGAGCCGGACACCCGCATGATCAGAAGCGCCATCTGCTCGTCCCGTTTGTCAAGGCCCCGGCGCTTGCGGTAATCTAGGGCAGACAGACTCATGGTACTGGCGTAAACGGTTTTGACGGCCTGCTCAAACTCAGCCAGACGTTCCCCGGGTGTTCCTCGGTTGGAGCAGAATACCGATTCATATTTGCCGGCAAATGCATTTTCAAAGCCGTCTTCCAGGATACTGCTGGATCTGACGATATACGGATCCTGGCCATAATAATCCAGGATACGCAGGAACTGTTCCCGCATATTCTGGTCAAAGACGCCGTTTTTAAGATGCTCCGCAAATTCATCGGCCAGCGCAAAATACCCTTTCCCGGTCCGCTGCCGGACCCGCAGATCCCAGAATCCGTTGTCCACGATATAGGTATAGTACACATCTGATCCGATAAAAAAGGAATCATGTGGTTCAAACACCTGATAGATCTCCGGCTCCAGATTCCGGATGATAGTCCTGGCCAGCAGCATGCCGCAGGCCTTTCCGCCGATCATGCCGGTTCCGATCATGTGATCCCGGATCTGGAAATAATCTTCCGGCACAAAATGTTTCTTTACCAGCTCCCTAAGTCTGGCGTCCCGGGTCATCATGATATCGCACATCCGGCTGCACTTCTCTTCCACCGGAGCGCCGTTTTCATACAGAACCCTTGCCGTATTGAAAAACCGGTCCCAGGAATCCACGTTCTGCTCATCCACACTGCGCTGGCAGCTCTCAAACACCTGATAGAACCGGCTGGCCTGCACGCCGTCAAGCACCGGGGCGATCTCCTTCGTATCCCTGTGGAACAGATGCGGGAGGAACATGGTATCGGAATACCGGTTCCAGACTTTTTCCGGACGGATATAGATATCGCCGGAATTCCGGTCCGTATAAACATCCAGAAACAGCTGTGTCGTATCGCTGATCTTGGCAATGGCATGATAGGAATGGCGTCCCCTTATGATCGGGAAAAAAGCAACCGTATCCAGGATGAACAGAAACGGACAGGTAACCCGGAAGAAATTGCCCATCATCAGATCCGTTGCCCAGGCGGTCTGCAGTTCGGAAAGACAGTCAAAAACATAAAAGGCGTCCTTGCCTTCCTGTTCGATCACGTTGTGGATCTCCACGGTAAATGTCTCAAACCGGTGGGATAGCGGGATCGTTACCCTTTTGACTTCCGGCCGTTCAGGGATCAGTTCCGGATGACTGGCAAAACGGAAATAGATGATGTTTCTGTGATCCTGTATCGCCTGTTCCACATAAGGCTCCATGAAACAGCGAAATTCGTCCAGGTCTGTCACCCGCCAGACCACATTATCGCCCATACGGATATTGTCCAGAACACGGTCCAGTGCCGGTATCCCGGATAAAACTCGTTCAAATGCTGCCATCTTTTATCACTCCCATTCTACTGTGGCCGGCGGCTTGGAGGAAATGTCGTACACAACTCTCGTGATCCCTGCCACTTCATTGGTGATCCGGCTGCTGGCACGTTCCAGGATGTCATAGGGGATCCGTGTCCACTGGGCCGTCATGAAATCATCCGTCGAAACCGCCCGTAAAGCCGCCGTATAACCATAGGTCCTGGCATCTCCCATGACGCCGACGCTTCTGGTATCCGTCAGCACCGCAAAATACTGATCAGGCTTTTGATCTGCCGGAAGATCTTTTAACTCTTCCCGGAAAATGGCGTCCGCTTCCTGCAGCAAAGATACCTTTTCCGAAGTAATCTCTCCGATGATCCGTACCGACAGTCCCGGTCCCGGGAAGGGCTGCCGGTAAAGCAGCTCTTTCGGAAGTCCCAGGACAGCTCCCACAGCGCGCACCTCATCCTTAAAAAGGTCCCGGAGAGGTTCCGCGATCTCTTCAAAGGAGATTACCTCCGGAAGTCCGCCTACATTATGATGACTCTTGATCACGGCAGAAGCTCCTTTGCCGCTTTCGATCACATCCGGGTAAATGGTCCCCTGCGCCAGAACATGTATGTGCCCCAGCTGTTTCGCTTCCTCTTCAAAGACCCGGATGAATTCCTCGCCGATGATCCTGCGCTTTCGCTCCGGCTCCGTCACGCCTGCCAGTTTTTCAAAAAACCGTTCCTTTGCATTGACCCGGATCAGGTTCACGCCGAACTGCTGCCGGAAGATTCGTTCCACTTCATCTGCTTCGCCCTTTCTGAGAAGACCATGGTCTACGAATACACAGACCAGAGCCTGTCCGATCGCCCGATGTAAAAGCAGCGCGCAGACAGAAGAGTCCACGCCGCCGGAAAGAGCCAGCAGAACCTTTTTACCTGCCAGCTCCCTGTGGTAACGTTCCACCAGCCGGCCGGCAAGATCTTCCACATCCCAGTCTCCCTGACATCCGCAGATATCATACAGAAAACGGTGCAGGATCTGTCTGCCGTATTCGGTATGGGTCACCTCCGGGTGGAACTGTACCCCGTAGAGCTTCCTTTGGTCATCCGCCATGGCTGCACAGGTACACTGATCTGTGGAAGCAATGATCTGAAATCCCGCAGGCAATTCCGCAACCGTATCCCGGTGGCTCATCCAGCAGATGCTTTCCGCCGGCAGATCCTGAAGCAGCAGGCTGCCGGATGCTTTCAGTACGGTTTTTCCGTATTCTCCCGCCTGCCCGGCGGAAGAGATCTTCCCGCCGGACAGGTACGCCAACAGCTGATGACCGTAGCAGATCCCCAGGATCGGGATCCCCAGTTCCAGGATAGCAGGATCATACCCGGGAGCTCCCGGTTCATACACGCTTCTCGGGCCGCCGGTGAAGATGATCCCCCGATACCCCTCTTTCCTGATCTCAGACAGACAGATCCGGTCATAATACCGGACCTGTGCATAGACATTCTGTTCCCGGACACGGCGGGCGATCAGCTGGTCATACTGCCCGCCGAAATCCAATACCAGTATCTTTTCCATCCTTATACTCCGCTTTCTCCGTAGTTGGACAGCACCCTGGCAGAAGGATCGTTGACATTGCATCCTTCCCAGTCTCTGTTGGGCATCCAGAAATCGATGACCATCTGCGCCTGCCCGGGGTAATACTTCTCAAAGATCTGCCGGTACAGCAGGGATTCCTTCGTAAACGGCCGTGCATGGGTATACTGTGTCCGTAGGGTTTCAAACTCGTCATCGGTATACTTTGTTTCGGCATACTCTTTCAGATAGTCCACCATGGAATGTCCCACTGCATCGGAAAATGCCGCCTTCTCCCGCCACAGAATGGGATCCGGCAGATATCCCAGGCCTTCAAAGGCATGACGCAGCAGATATTTTCCCTTTTTATACCGATTGATCTTCAGCTCCGGATCCAGGCTCATGACATACTGCGCAAAGTCCAGATCTCCGAAGGGCACCCTGGCTTCCAGAGAGTTGACAGAAATACAACGGTCCGCCCGCAGCACGTCATACATATGTATTTCATGGATCCGCTTCACCGCTTCTTCCTGGAATGCCTGCGCCGACGGAGCAAAGTCCGTATATTTATATCCGAACAGCTCATCCGAGATCTCTCCGGTCAGGATAACCCGGATATCCGTCTGTTCATGGATGGCTTTGCACACCAGGTACATGCCCATGCTGGCCCGGACCGTGGTGATGTCGTAAGTGCCCAGCAGTCTGACCACCTCTTCCAGGGTATCCAGGACTTCCTGCGATGTCATGTACACTTCCTGATGATCGCTGCCGATAAACTCCGCCACTTCTCTGGCGTATTTCAGGTCGATGGCGTCCTCGCTCATGCCGATGGCAAAGGTCCGGATGGGCTCTTTATGTCTGCGTGCCGCAATGGCGCACACCAGAGACGAATCCAATCCGCCGGAGAGCAGAAATCCCACTTTGGAATCAGATACCAGCCTCTTTTCCACGCCTTTTTCCAGTTTCTCCCGGATCTTACCGCACGCTGTTTCCAGGTCGTCCATACAAACTTCTTCCACATGGGTGATGTCCCGGTAGCATACCAGTTCTCCTACCTGTTTCAGCCGCTCCATCGGATCTTCCGAAAGTATTTCGGACGAGCCTTTTCCCGCCTGCCGCCCGGCTTCGGCCGCCGGCACCACGCAGTAATGTCCCGGAGGAAACGGCATGATCCGACTGCACAGACCTGTCAGATTCTTCGGTTCACTGGCAAAGACCACCTCACCCTCCTGATCGAACCCGAAATACAGCGGCCGTATCCCGATGGGATCCCGGGCTGCAATATATTCTTTTGTGGCACCGTCATAGATCACACAGGCAAATTCTGCATCCAGCAAAGGAAACATTTCCAAACCATGTTCCAGATACAAAGGAAGCAGGATCTCGCAGTCGCTGTCGCTTTCAAAGGTATAGCCTTTTTGCAGGAGTTCCTGACGGATTGCTTCAAATCCATACAGTTCCCCGTTGCAGACGGCATAGTTTCCTCCCAGCTTGAAAGGCTGCATGCCTTCCGGCGTCAGTCCCATGATGGACAGTCGTTGAAATCCCAGCATACCGCAGCCGGTATCCACGATCTTCCAGTCATCCGGGCCTCTGGAGGAGGTTGCCTGAAGGGCCTGTTCCATTCTTTCCCTGACTGCGGATTTTCCGCAGATTGCCATAACCGTACACATTTCTCTTCTTCCTTTATCCTAAACTCACTCCACATCCTGCAGAGCGTCGTATCCTTCTTCGCCGGTCCGGATCTTTACTACATTTTCCACGTCGTAGACAAAGATCTTTCCATCCCCTATGTGGCCTGTATACAGCACTTTTTTCGCTGTTTCGATCACCCTTCTGACCGGGACCTTGCTGACAACGATGTCCACCTGCACTTTCGGCAGCATCGCCGCCTCCATCTGGACGCCTCTGTAATATTCGGGTTTTCCTTTCTGTTCCCCGCATCCCAGGACATGGGAAACAGTCATACCTGCGATCCCGATATTCATCATGGCGTTCTTGAACTCTTCAAACCGGCTTTCCTTGAAAACGACTTCCACTTTGGTAAACTTATGCCCGTTTTTCGGCGGACCGAAGGACGGTACGCGCTTTACTTCCACAGCCTCTGCCATCGGGATGTCTCCTGCTACTTCGATGGGCGCCAGACCTTCCGTGATATAGTCCGGCGCCATAGCAAATCCGGCGTAAGCAGATGTCAGTCCATGTTCGGTAATATCAAGGCCTGCCAGTTCTTCTTCCCGGGAAGCCCTTAAGCCAATGGTCTTTCGGATCACCAGAAAAGCTCCTGTAATGGTGATGGCTGTCCACCCGGCCACGGCGGCAAATCCCAACAGCTGGATCCCCAGAAGCCGGAACCCGCCTCCATAGAAGAGTCCCTTCATGACCTGTCCGGATGCATCCGCAATGGAATACCCGGGTGCGGAATCGGTTGCCAGAAGGCCAACCGCCAGCGTTCCCCAGATCCCGTTCACGCAATGTACCGCCACGGCGCCGACAGGATCATCGATATGCAGCTTGTGATCTAAAAGCCATACGCCGAACACCACCAGAAGGCCGGATACCAGTCCTACGATGATGGCGCCCAGAGCATCCGTCACATCACAGGGTGCGGTGATGCCTACCAGGCCGGCCAGCGATGCGTTGAGGCACATGGAAACATCGGGTTTGCCGTATTTGATCCAGGTAAAGATCATGCATGTCACGGTAGCGATAGACGGAGCGATCGTGGTGGTCAGAAAGATCGATCCCAGCTGTTCCACCGAAGTCGCCGCGGCTCCGTTGAATCCGTACCACCCAAGCCACAGGATGAAGACGCCCAGAGCGCCGAGCGCAATATTGTGGCCGGGAAAGGCATTGACCTTCGTTACCTTTCCGTGGTCGTCCCGGTGAAACTTCCCGATCCTCGGTCCCAGGATCGTGGCGCCGATCAGGGCGGAGATGCCTCCTACCATATGGATCGCGCAGGATCCCGCAAAATCATGGAACCCTATCTGTGCCAGCCAGCCTCCGCCCCAGATCCAATGCGCCTCAATGGGATAGATCAGGGCAGAGATCACAGCGGAATAGATACAGTAGGACAGGAATTTCGTCCGTTCCGCCATGGCGCCGGAGACGATGGTGGCCGTCGTGGCGCAGAACACCAGGTTGAATACAAAATTGGAAAAATCAAATCCGGAATAGGCTGTGAAGATATCGAATCCCGGTTTTCCGATCAGTCCCGCCAGATCTTCTCCCAGCAGCAGGCTGAATCCGATGAGGATGAACACGCCGGTGCCGATGCAGAAGTCCATCAGGTTCTTCATAATGATGTTGCCGGTATTCTTCGCCCTGGTAAATCCTGCCTCTACCATGGCAAATCCCGCCTGCATCCAGAAAACCAGTGCCGCACCGATCAGGAACCATACGTCAAAAACTGTTTTCATCTTTCTACCTCCTACCTCATCCTACGCCGAACAGCAGATCTCCGTATTTCGGGAACGGCCAATAATCTTTCGCCGTCAGTACCTCTGCCTCGTCGCATACCATCCTCAGTTCACTCATTTTATCCAGCACGCTGTCCCGGATCATGACGGATTCTTCCGTAATATCTGCCGCGTCCGCCAGCTTCAGGAGAGCCAGCTCCAGCTCCTGCGTTTTCATCGCGATCCCATCCGTGAGAGCCGATAATTTCCGCACCGTCTGCGTCTCGTAGGCGCATTCCAGGGAAGGATCCATCTGTTTCTTGGTCATGGCCGCTGCTGCCAGATCCGTAGCAAAACGTTCCACCGCCGGAAGGATCTGCATCCTGGCGATATCTCTCATGGTATTGGCTTCGATCACCACCGTCTTGCAGTAGTTCTCCAGCGTGATCTCATACCGGGACCGGATCTCTGCTTCCGTATAGATCTTATGCTGCATCAGCATGTCCACATTCTTCTGATCCAGAAGATGCGGCAGCGCATCCGGCGTCGTTTTGTAGTTCAGGAGCCCTCTGACTTCTGTGGCTTCTTTGATCCAGGCGTCATCATAGCCGTTGCCGTTAAAGATGATCCGTTTGTGGTCTTTGATCGTCTTCTGGATCATCTCATGAAGCGCCGCTTCAAAATTCTCTGCTTTTTCCAGGCGGTCGGCGTAGACCCTGAGGGATTCCGCCACCGCGCTGTTCAGCATGATGTTGGTGCAGGCAATACTGTTGGAGGAACCCAGCATCCGGAATTCGAATTTGTTGCCGGTGAAAGCGAAAGGCGATGTCCGGTTGCGGTCCGTCGTATCCCGGTTAAACCGCGGCAGTACGGAAACGCCCAGTTTGATCTTGGTTTTTTCCACTCCCTCATAAGGGCTGTCATGTTCGATTGCTTCCAGAACGCCGCTCAGTTCATCCCCCAGGAAAATGGAAACGACAGCCGGCGGTGCTTCGTTGGCTCCCAGTCTGTGATCGTTGGCCGCAGTGGCCACGGCGATCCGCAGAAGATCCTGATAATCGTCCACTGCCTTGATCACCGCGCACAGGAACAGAAGAAACTGCGCATTTTCATAAGGGGTTTCTCCCGGGGACAGAAGATTGATCCCGTCATCAGTGGAGATGGACCAGTTGTTATGCTTGCCGCTTCCGTTGACCCCTGCGAAGGGTTTTTCGTGCAGCAGGCAGACCAGGCCATGCCGTTTGGCTACCGTCTGCATCAGTTCCATGGTCAGCTGGTTATGGTCGGTGGCCACATTGGTGGTGGTATAGATCGGCGCCATTTCATGCTGGGCCGGCGCCACTTCATTATGTTCTGTCTTGGCCAGGATCCCGTGCTGCCACAGTTCATGGTTCAGATCCTCCATATATTCCGCTACCTTCGGTTTGATCGCGCCGAAGTAGTGATCATCCATCTGCTGTCCCTTGGGAGGCATGGCGCCAAACAGGGTCCTCCCGGTGAACCGAAGATCCGGCCTTTGGTCATACATTTCCTTTGTGATCAGGAAATACTCCTGTTCCGGACCCACCGAAGAGCGGACGTATTTGGCTGTGGTATTGCCAAACAGGCGAAGGATCCTCAAAGCCTGCCGGTTCAGGGCTTCCATGGACCTTAACAGCGGGGTTTTCTTATCCAGTGCTTCCCCTCCGTAAGAGCAGAACGCCGTAGGGATGCACAGAGTCTTTCCTTTGATAAATGCGTAGGATGTGGGATCCCAGGCGGTATAGCCCCTGGCTTCAAAGGTTGCCCTTAAGCCGCCGCTTGGGAAGGAGGATGCATCCGGCTCGCCTTTGATCAGCTCTTTGCCGGAGAAATCCATGATAACGCTGCCGTCCGGAGCGGGCGTGATGAAGCTGTCGTGCTTTTCTGCCGTAATACCCGTCAGCGGCTGGAACCAGTGGGTAAAATGGGTCGCCCCTTTGGAGATCGCCCAGTCTTTCATGGCTGCTGCTACGGAATTGGCAACGCCAAGATCCAGATTCGCGCCTTCGTCGATGGTTTTCTTCAGGGAATTATATACGTCTGCAGACAGCGTCGCTTTCATGACCCTGTCGTCAAATACCAGGCTTCCAAAGTAATCGGTAATCTTTTCCATGTCGGTTCCTCCTGTTTTCTGAAATAAAAAAAGCGCCTCTGAACAAAACTGTTCAAAGACGCCTTTGCCTTTATGCGATGCACTTTACTCCGGCGGTTTCCGAATGTCAATCATTTTTCCGGAAGAGGCCCCGGATTTGGTAAATATCACCATGATCTTTTTCTTAAACAATCCTTCCATTATTAAAACTGCACAGTTGACTTTTGCTAATGGCCGGTGTATTTTGTTTGCTATAAATAGGTAATGAGCAAAGGCGTTCATTTCGATCGGGCAGTATGCCCGGTGGAAATGGGCGCTTTTTTTATCAGGAGGAAGGCATGAAACAGGAAGGACAGATCAGGATCCCATCCGGATGCGCCATTGCGGCAGTCATTTCCAGAGAAGGAAAAAAGATGACCGGCGAGTCCATCATCCAATCCATGAAACCCATGCACGACCGGTCCAACGGATTGGGCGGCGGGTTCGCAGGCTACGGGATCTATCCGGAATACAAGGACCTTTATGCACTGCATATGTTCTTTGACGACCGGGAAACAAGAAAAGACTGCGAGGCATTTTTAAAGGAACGGTTCGAGATCGTACGCTCGGAGCATATCCCTACCCGGAAGATCCCCGAGATCACCGACGAGCCTATTATCTGGCGATATTTCGCGGCGCCTCTTGCCTCAGCGGTGGCTTCCATGCAGGTGGACGAAAAAGAGTTTGTGGCCCGGGCCGTGATGAAGATCAACACCTATATGAAAGGAGCCTACGTATTTTCCAGCGGCAAAAACATGGGAACCTTCAAGGCTGTCGGATTTCCGGAAGATGTAGGCGTTTTCTACAAGCTGGACGAATACGAAGGCTATTCCTGGACCGCCCACGGCAGGTATCCCACCAATACGCCGGGCTGGTGGGGAGGCGCTCATCCCTTTGCGCTGCTGGATTACTCCGTCGTCCACAACGGAGAGATCTCCTCCTATGACGCGAACCGGCGGTTTATCGAGATGTTCGGATACAAATGCACTCTGCAGACCGACACGGAGGTCATTACCTATATTATGGATTACCTGCTGCGGGTGCAGGGGCTGACACTGAAAGAAGCTGCCAGCGTCATTGCCGCTCCGTTCTGGTCTACCATCGCCAATAAAAATGACCACAAGGCAAAGGAAACGAATATCTTCCTGCGGACCATGTTCCCTTCCCTGCTGATCACAGGACCCTTCTCCATCGTCCTGGGTTTCGAAGGAGGCCTCATGGCACTGAATGACCGGCTGAAGCTTCGGTCCATGGTAGTCGGGGAAAAAGACGACAAAGTATTTGTTGCCAGCGAAGAAGCGGCCATCCGTGTGATGGAGCCGGAAGCTGAAAATATCTGGGCGCCGGCAGGCGGCGAACCGGTGGTGATCAAAGTGAAAGAGGGGGCATACTGATGGGCGTTGATTTTCTCTATCCGGAATTTGAAGTAGTCCGAAACGAAAACCGGTGTATCGCTTGCAGAGTCTGCGAACGGCAGTGCTCCAACGAGGTGCATTTTTTCCATGCGCCATCCGGGAAGATGCTGTCAGATGAATCGAATTGCGTCAACTGCCAGCGCTGTGTCTCCCTGTGCCCTACCCGGGCGCTGAAGATCGTAAAAAGCGACTGTTCCCTCCGGGAAAATGCCAACTGGCAGAACAGCCTGATCCGGGAAGTTTACAAGCAGGCTTCCACTGGTGGGGTGCTGCTTTCTTCCATGGGCAATCCTCATGATTTCCCGGTCTATTGGGACAAGCTCCTGATCAACGCCTCCCAGGTCACCAATCCTCCCATCGACCCGTTAAGAGAGCCGATGGAAACCCGGGTCTTTCTCGGCAAGAAGAAAGACCGGATCACAAGAGATCAGAACGGAGACCTGGACACTACCCTGCCGCCCCAGCTGGAACTGGCCCTGCCTGTAATGTTCTCCGCCATGAGCTATGGCTCCATCAGCTACAACGCCCATGCCTCCCTGGCAAAAGCCGCCGAAGCGCTGGGCATCTGCTACAACACCGGAGAAGGAGGGCTTCATGAAGATTTCTACCAATACGGTCCCCATACCATTGTCCAGGTGGCTTCCGGCCGGTTCGGCGTCCACGAAGACTACCTGACTGCCGGCGCTGCCATCGAGATCAAAATGGGACAGGGCGCCAAGCCCGGCATCGGCGGCCATCTGCCCGGCGCGAAGATCGTGGGCGATGTGTCCCGGACCCGTATGATCCCGGAAGGATCCGACGCCATTTCCCCGGCTCCTCACCATGATATTTATTCCATTGAAGACTTAAGGCAGCTGGTCTTCTCCCTGAAAGAGGCCACCCAGTATCAAAAGCCCGTGATCGTGAAGATTGCTGCCGTTCATAACATTGCCGCCATTGCCAGCGGAATCGCCCGCAGCGGCGCGGACATCATTGCCATCGACGGATTCCGGGGCGGCACCGGCGCGGCTCCCACCAGGATCAGGGATAATGTGGGAATCCCCATTGAACTGGCCCTGGCCAGTGTAGATCAGCGGCTCCGGGAAGAGGGAATCCGCAATCAGGTTTCCCTGATCGCCGGCGGCAGTATCCGCAGTGCGGCAGATGTGGTGAAAGCCATTGCTCTGGGAGCGGACGCCTGCTATATCGCCACAGCGGCTCTGCTGGCCCTTGGCTGTCATCTGTGCCGGACCTGCCAGAGCGGAAAATGCAACTGGGGCATTGCCACCCAGCGTCCCGATCTGGTAAAGCGGCTGAATCCGGATATCGGAAGCGCGCGCCTCATCAACCTGATGACGGCATGGCAGCATGAGATCAAGGAGATCATGGGCGGCATGGGCATTAACTCCATTGAGGCCCTGAAAGGAAACCGGCTGATGCTGCGGGGCGTCGGCCTGACGGAAAAAGAACTGGAGATCCTCGGGATCAAACATGCGGGGGAATAAACGATGAAACGTGTCTATGTCAATGAAGAATGGTGCCTGGCCTGCCATCTGTGCGAATACAACTGCGCATTTGCCAATTCCGGGGAACAGGATATGGCCTATGCCCTGAAGGGAAAACCCATCTTTCCCCGGATCCATGTGGAAGGGGACGAGAAGATCTCCTTTGCAGTTTCCTGCAGACACTGCACAGATCCCATCTGTGTCAAGAGCTGCATTGCCGGCGCCCTGTCGAAAGAAGACGGCGTGATCCGGGTGGATCAGGACAAATGCGTAGGGTGTCTTACCTGTATCCTGGTCTGTCCCTACGGTGCACTGGCTCCCGGGGAGGACGGCATCATGCAGAAATGCGAACTGTGTCTTTCCAATTCCTGCGGGAAACCCGCCTGTGTGGCAGGATGCCCCAACCATGCCATCGTATATGAAGAGCGGCAGGAGGTGTTGTCATGAAACAGTATGTGATCATTGGAAACGGACCGGCGGCGGCCGGCTGTATCGAAGGCATCCGAAGCATTGACCGGCACTCCCCCATTACGGTCATTTCGGAAGAGAACCATCCTGTCTACGGCCGCCCCCTGATCTCTTATTTTCTGGAAGGAAAAACGGATCCGGAACATATGCTCTACCGGAACCCGGATTTCTATGAGCGGAACCGCTGCAGGGTCCTTTACGGCAGAAAAGCGGTAAAACTGCAGAAACGCCCGAAGCGGATCCTGCTGGATGACCGGACAGAACTGCCCTGGACTTCTGTGTGCATCGCAGCCGGCTCCGGCCCTTTCGTTCCTCCCATGAAAGGGCTGGAAACCGTTTCGAAGAAACACACCTTTATGACATTGGACGATGCGCGGGAACTGAAAGAGGCCGTTGGGCCTGACAGCCGGGTATTGATCATCGGCGCCGGCCTGATCGGCCTGAAATGCGCGGAAGGACTTCACGCCCTGACAGAGCATATTACAGTCTGCGACCTGGCGGACCGGGTCCTTTCCAGCATCCTGGATGCGCCATGCGCCGCCATCGTGCAGAAGCATCTGGAACGACACGGGATCCGATTCTTATTAAGCGACAGCGCAGACCGGTTCGAAGACTGCACCGCTTATATGAAGAGCGGCGAAAAAGTAGAGTTCGATGTTCTGGTCCTGGCCGTGGGCGTAAAGGCCAATACGTCTCTGGCAAAAGAAGCCGGATGTACGACAGGACGGGGCATTGCGGCAGACAGCTGCATGCGTACCGATGTGCCCGGCGTCTACACCGCAGGAGACTGCTGCGAAGGCATGGACATTTCCCTGGGGGCCCGCCGCGTCCTGGCCATCATGCCCAACGCCTATATGCAGGGTCATACCGCCGGCGTCAATATGGCCGGCGGCGAAGAGACCTTTGAGCAGGGAATCCCCATGAACTCCCTCGGTCTTCTAGGACTGCACATCATGACAGCCGGAACCTATTATACCGAAGAACAGGGAGGCGAATGCTACGAAGAACAGACGAAGGACCGGTTGAAACGGCTTTATATGAAAGACGGCTTTCTGACCGGGTTTATCCTGATCGGCCAGGTGGAGCGGGCCGGCATTTATACATCCCTGATCCGGGAGCGGACGCCCCTTCAGAATGTAGACCTGGAAATGCTGAAAAAGATCGCCACCACCGCAGCCTTTTCCCCGTCTGCCCGGAAGCAGAAATTTGGTAAGGAGAACTGACAGATGAACGAGATCAATGTAAAAGGCCTGTCCTATAAAGAGATCAATGAGCTGATCCGGGAAGCCGGAAAAAGCTGCGTCCTGACGGACTGCTGCGGCCAGCGGTTCATCGGCGCCGGGATGGCCGGAAGATCCATTTCCATCAGCGGCGTTCCGGGAAACGCCCTGGGCGCTTATCTGAACGGCGCGGACATCAACGTACATGCCAATGCGCAGGACGCCGTCGGCGACACCATGAATGCGGGCGAGATCGTGATCCACGGCAACATCGGAGACGCCGCGGGTTACGCCATGCGCGGCGGAAGCATTTATGTGAAAGGGAATGCAGGCTACCGGGCCGGCATCCACATGAAAGCCTACAAGGACAAAGTCCCGGTGATCGTGATCGGCGGATGCACCGGCAGTTTCCTGGGAGAATACCAGGCCGGCGGCCTGATCATTGTCCTTGGTCTGGACAAAGGATCCCGCCCCATCGTCAGCAATTTCCCCTGCACCGGCATGCACGGCGGAAAACTGTTTCTTCGGGGAGACTGTCATGATATAATCCTCCCGGACCAGGTCACGAAACGTCAGGCTGACAGAAACGACATCAAAGAGATCCGGCCTTTCATTTCCCGTTTCTGCAGCCATTTCGGCTATGACAGCAGCAAGATCCTCCAAAGCCCGTTTACCGTGATCACTCCTGACAGCAAAAATCCATACAAACAGCTGTATGTTGCCAATTGAACAGGCATTTCATAAAGAAAAGAGGAAGTCATGAACTACTCAAAAGATGAGGTGTTACAGTATATCCGGGAAGATGACGTGAAGTTCATCCGCCTGGCCTTTTGTGATGTATTCGGCAGACAGAAAAATGTTTCCATCCTGGCAGACGAGCTGGAACGGGCCTTCGAGACCGGGATCGCCATTGACGGCTCCGCTATACGGGGATTCGGAGATGAAACCCGCTCCGATCTTTTTCTCCACCCGGACCCGGAAACGCTGATGCCGCTTCCCTGGCGCCCGGAACACGGAAAAGTGGTCCTGATGTATTCCCGGATCACACGGCCTGACGGATCCGCATTTTCCTGCGACACTCGTTCCCTGCTGATCCAGGCTATCCGGGAGGCAAAGGAGGCTGGACTTCGTTTTACTTTCGGCGCCGAGCAGGAATTCTACCTGTTTGAACTGGATGAGAAGGGAAATGCGACCGATACCCCCTTCGACAGGGCCTCCTATATGGATATCGCCCCGGATGACCGGGGGGAAAATGTGCGCCGCGAGATCTGCCTGACGCTGGAACAGATGGGGATCCAGCCGGAAAGCTCTCATCACGAGGAAGGCCCCGGCCAGAACGAGATCGATTTCCGCTATTCGGATGCATTAAACGCAGCGGACAATGTCATGACCTTCCAGAATGTGGTAAAGACCGTGGCAAGGCGTTATGGTCTGGCGGCGGATTTCAGTCCGAAACCGCTGGAAGGCTGCCCCGGCAATGGCTTCCATATCAACATTTCCGTTAACGGCAATGATTCCAGCGAACTGTTCCGGCAGATGATGGCCGGCATCTTAGAGCACATCCGGGAAATGACCCTGTTCCTGAATCCCATGAAAGAGTCCTATCAGCGGTTCGGATTTCATAAAGCCCCGAAATACATCAGCTGGTCTTCCGAAAACCGGTCCCAGCTGATCCGTATTCCTGCTGCCTTCGGCGAATACCGCCGCTGTGAGCTGCGTTCTCCTGATCCGTGTGCCAACCCCTACCTGGCTTACGCGCTTCTGATCTACGCAGGAATTGACGGGATCCGGAATAAACTGGCACTCCCCGATCCCGCCGATCTCAACCTGTTCACCGCCGGTCCCGAGGTCCTG
>JAFWOB010000225.1 GCA_017510065.1 Parasporobacterium sp. | reverse complement strand
TCTGTTTCCGTTTTTTCTTACGGAGTGATTTCATTTTGCCCCTTCTGCCCCTTCTGTCCGCTGCGGATCAGGCAGTATCAAATGGCGTTTCGTCCTCCTCACTGAGTTCCTCCCATCCATTTTCCCTGACAGCTGTGCCGCGATAGCAGATGGTCCCCTGATACTTTGTCACGATATATCCCTTCCGTTCCATCGTCAGCAGGAACCTTGCCTTTCCCAGCGGCTGGCGGCCGTTGTCGCTGCAGTAGTCATTGTACATCGTGACCATTCTGCTGCGCGGAATCCGGCTGCCCTCTTTCCGGCAGATCGTTTCATCCAGGAAAGCCTGTACGCTGTCGGAAGCCCGGCGCAGCTTCTCCACCATCTCTTTGCTATGCTCACTCTCTTCAAAGTGTCCTCGCTCATACAATGCCTGGAGTGCGCCCACAGCCATATGAACAGCAAACTCCATCTCCTTTGCCACCTTGCTCTTCAGCCTGGTATCTTTCTGATCTTCCGCAATCACATGGTCCAGTTCCAGTACGAGCAGCCTCCGGTAGTAAGCATCCGATTTATCATCCAGATTCTCCGGCATGCCGTTTGCCGAGAACAACAGCTTCGCCCGGCTGCGAAAGTGCGTCGCGTCCTTTCCCTTCTTCTCATAGACAAGCACATCCTCCCCGACGGATTTCTTTACCACATCGGTGGATGACATGGCCTTACAGGGAACATCCCCGCAGGCATTTAAGAGTTTCCCGAACATCCCGGTCGCATAGAAGCGGTGGTTCAGTTCCTGGATCGGGATATTTGAGCAGTTCTCGATTCCCACCAGTTTCTGTACCAGATCGATCAGGATGGATTTTCCTGTTCCGCCATTGCCTGTGAGCAGCAGGAATTTCTGCATCTGTGTATCGGTCGTCATGCAATAGCCCGCATACTCCCAGAACATCTGCTGTTCCTGCGGATCCGGAAGCGAAGTAGCCAGATAAGACCGGATCACTTCTCCACCGGAAAGTGCCTCAACCTTTTCTTCCGGATGAAATTCATGAGGAACCTGGTTCAGAGTCAGATACTTCGGATCATGCTCAATCATCACGTTTTCAATCGGATCATAGTATCCGTTGCGGAAGTTTATCCAATGGGCAGGCATGTTGTAGAGATCATTAAGACATCTGTGAGCCTCCGGCTGTATGATCAGCAGGGCATATATTCTCTCGATAGCCCCGATCTTCTTCAGCTTGCGATACAAGTGATTCTGAATGGCCCTTTTCAGGCGGCAGCCATTCAGATCCTCCCTGTATACTCCATGATCGTATACATACGGGAAACTGTGCAGGACAAAGAACGGGACCGTCTCCAGTATCTCCTCAACGATCGCGATATCAACCGCGCTGGCGGGCTCTCCGTTCTTATCCAGGATATGAAACTGATCCAGATCCGGTTCCGTCTCCGGAGGCTTTTCATACCGTTCGATAAAGCTGTGAAGCAGTTTCTGCATCTCGGTTCGATAGGACAGCTTCTGCAGATAATCCTTATCTTTGAACAGCATCCATCCTTCACGAAAGTCGAGCATCTCTTG
>JAFWOB010000224.1 GCA_017510065.1 Parasporobacterium sp. | reverse complement strand
TGCTGCTGATTGCGATGCAGATGCCGGAAGCAACGAGGGTGGCCTCCTATACTACCTGGAAGACAAAGTTCAACCGGCAGGTGATGAGGGGACAGAAAGGATTGTCGATCATTGCACCGGCACCGGTGAAGGAACGAAGGGAACGGGAAGTGATTGACTCCCGGACAGGCTCTCCCGTGCTGGGTGCAGACGGAAAGCCGAAAACGGAAGAAGTGGAAGTGACCATTCCCCGCTTCAAGGTGGAGAAGGTCTTCGATCTCTCGCAGACAACCGGGGATCCGCTCCCGGAACTGGATGTGGCGGAGTTGACCGGAGATGCAGCGCATTACCAGATGTTTATGGATGCGCTCACGGCAATCAGTCCGGTTCCGATCCGCTTTGCTGATATCGACAGCGGTGCGAAGGGCTATTACCAAACGATCGATAAAGAAATCGTGATCCAGAAAGGGATGAGCGAGAGCCAGACACTGAAAACCCTGGTTCATGAAGTCAGCCATGCAAGGCTTCATGACAGGGATGCCATGAAGGCGGAAGGTGTTGCAAAAAGCGCCCAGCAGAAGGAACTGGAAGCCGAGTCCATTGCCTACACGGTAATGTTCCATTATCACATGGATACGTCCGGCTACTCCATTCCCTATCTGGCAAGCTGGTCCGGAAGTCAGGATATAAAGCAGCTGAAGGCCTGCATGGATACGATCCGCAGGACAGCGGGCGAGATCATCGAAGAGATGGATACCTTCATGGCAGAGCGGATGAAGGAGCTGGCAGCGGAAAAGACCGCTGAGCAGGATACGGACCGATATACCATTTATCAGATCCGGGAAGGAAGCCCTGCCGGTGTTTTCGAGTTTATGGGAATGGATTATATCCGGCAGAAGGGGATGGAGATCCGTCCTGAGGACTATCAGAAAGTATATGTGGGGGCACTGGTTCCGGGGACTACCCTGGAGGACCTGTATATACAGTTCAACGGACCGAAGATGCCGGAGGATTTTACGGGACATTCCTTAAGTGTCAGCGATATCGTGGTGGTTCACAAAGACGGAGAGGATCATGCCTACTATGTGGACCGCTTCGGCTATGAGGAAGTGCCGGAGTTCCTGGCACCGATGCAGGCACAGGAAAAGGACGCGCAGGAGAAGGCAGCGGAGACAGGAACAAAACAGGCAGATACTGAAAAGACAGAAGCAGCGAGGACTGGCACCATCATCCCTGAAAAGGTGGATGCCGCACCGAAGAAGGCAGAGGAAACTGCTCGGACAGCTCATTCAAAGGATGTAAGCCAGCCCACAAGGCGGAAGGAATCCGTCCTTGGAAAGCTTGGTGAAAAGCAGAGGCAGATCAAGGCGGCTGAAAAGGCAAAACCGGAGATGCCGGAGAGGAAGAAGGCACAGGCAGTAAAACGAGGGAAGGGAGAGCAGGCATTATGAGAAAGATAGTATTTGATGAGGAAGAGCTTCTGGTTCTGGCAGTTCTGGAACCGGATACAAGGAAGAACACGATTGCTAGGCTGGAGGAAATCCTTCCGGAAGTGAGGGATGACCCGGATATGGAGGCCATTGTGATCAGTGCCGCCGAGAAACTGAAGCGCATTACGGATGAAGCCTTTGACCTGCTCGGCCTGGAGGAGTATAGGGAAGAGCTGCAGGCAGAGGATGAAGAAGGTGCGGAGGAATGAGTAATGGGAGAAAGCAGTTTGCGGTGTACCGGCTGAAGAAAGGGCTTTGGGAGAACGAAGCACTGCGGTATCGCTCCTGGAACTATCTGCAGAAATTCCATATACAGGTGCAATCCGATCGGTATGAACAGATCTGCGTCTCTCCGTTCTTATGGGATCTGGACCCGTCCGATCTTCGCAGGCAGCTCGAAAACGGGCTGCCTGCAGCTCCCTCCGGAGAAAAGCTGGAGGTCAGCGATGTACTTGTGGTTACGAAGGATGGGATCACCACGGCATACTACGTGGATCCGGAGAAGCTGATCGTTCTGACCGGGTTCTTCCATACGACAGCATCCACTGCTCTTTTGTCCATTGATACGACAGATTATCAGATCGAAGGAAGGGCCGGGAATTTCCTGGCTGCAGATGAGATCTGGATCGACGGACAGCATTTCTTTCTGATGCAGAGCCAGCAATTTGGCAAAAATGCTGCGTATGTGATCCTGGACAGCAATGGAAAGGTAGCTGCTGAAGATACGACAATTGGGTTCACGGAGGAAGTGGTTCGTCAGATCCGGGAATATATGCAGAGACAGAATGCTGCAAAAGAAATATCTGCGAGAGCAGCGACGCCGCCACTGGAGAACTGGCAGAAAAGCTTCGAAAACGGAGAGTACCTGCGCTCTGCAGAGATGGCCGAAGAGCAGAACTATTCCATGATCGACGGCAGGATGAACAATATGCCGCCCAAAGGCCCCGTGCATCGGAGGCTCGCCCGAAAACGCCGGAAGGGGAAGCTGCCGATGAAAGGCAGGGAGTCTGTCTTGAAACGGCTTAAAGAATACCAGGACGAGCTTGCGGCGCAGA
>JAFWOB010000223.1 GCA_017510065.1 Parasporobacterium sp. | reverse complement strand
GGCGTTGCTGCTCTTGGCGGACTGCTTGCAGGCGCACTTGTTGCAGGTGTTCTGATGGCTATCTTCATGAGTAATGCTGGTGGTGCCTGGGATAATGTGAAGAAGTACATTGAAGGCGGAAAACATGGCGGCAAGGGCTCAGACGCTCACAAAGCTGCTGTCACAGGCGATACAGTCGGTGATCCGTTCAAGGATACATCAGGACCTTCCATCAACATCCTTATCAAGTTGATGACCGTTGTGTCTCTGGTCTTCGTTCCAGCATTCCTCGCTATCAACGGCGGAGCCGGACTCCTTGGAATGTTATTCTAATTCAAATATAAATTGATTGAGAGGGCTGCCTGAACGGCAGCCCTTTTTTTATTTTGTACGGAGCCGGTATAAAGAGGTTCAAATCATATAGATAAAACCACGTCGGAGTGATAAAATAAATCTCGGTATGGAAACATTTAAAGCCTATGTGGATCGAATCATATATCGCAATGAAGACAACGGCTACACGGTGTTGAGCGCCGAGGAAAACGGGTGCGAAACAGTATGTGTAGGCGTTTTTCAATTCATAGAAGAAGGCGAATATCTGAACTTCACCGGGGAGTTTGTCTTCCATCCAACGTATGGGGAACAATTCAAGGTCGACCATGCAGAACTCATCGCGCCGGAAGACGTGTATGCCATCGAACGATACCTGGGGAGCGGTGCCATCAAAGGCATCGGTCAGGTGACCGCGCACAGGATCGTAGAGAAGTTCGGTGAAGACACCCTTAGGATCCTGGATGAAGAACCGGAGCGGCTTGCGGAAATCAAAGGCATCACCCTCCTGCGAGCGCAGGAGATCGCAGCGCAGCAGGAAGAAAAAAAGGACCTGCGGAAAGCACTGATGTTCCTTGGCGAATTCAACATCTCCAATAAGATGGCAGTCAAGATCTATGCGCAGTACCGCGACAGGATCTATCAGATCATCCGTGAAAACCCGTATCAGCTGGCTGATGACATTCTGGGCATCGGATTTAAGAAGGCGGATGAAATTGCGTTTCACGCAGGCATCGCGCCAAACTCGGACTTTCGGATACGCAGCTGTATCCTGCATGAACTGGTCAGTGCTGCTTCATCGGAAGGACATGTCTTTTTGCCGGAGGAGATCCTGATCCAGCGGACGCTGATGACACTGCAGCCGCCTATTGTGGATGATATCCCGATGATCGAGGAGAGTGACATCCGCCGCAATATCATGGATCTGGCGATTGAACGGAAGATCGTCGTCAAGAATGATACCCGGAATATCTATTATAATGCGTATTACTATACAGAAGCAGGCATTGCCCGGATGCTGCATCAGCTGAATCTGAAAGGGGAAACGGACGAACGCGAGATTGAAGAAAAGATCCGCCACGTAGAAGAGAGCGAGCAGATCACACTTGATGATCTGCAGAAAGAAGCGGTCCGTCAGGCTGTCAACGCGGGTGTGCTGGTGATCACCGGCGGTCCGGGAACCGGCAAGACAACGACCATCAATTCTATTATCAAATATTTTCAGGAAGATTATAAAGAGATCCTGCTGGCAGCACCAACCGGCCGCGCAGCTAAGCGGATGACGGAGGCAACCGGCTGGGAAGCAAAAACGATTCACCGCATGCTGGATCTTTCCGGCGAACTGACCGATACGTCGGAAGGCGCGCGTTTTGACCGGAATGAAGATAATCCTCTGGAGGCGGATGTCATCATCATCGACGAGATGTCCATGGTGGATATGTTTCTGATGAGCGCGCTGCTGCGCGCCATAAGACCGGGCACCCGTCTGATTCTGGTGGGCGATGTCGACCAGCTGCCATCGGTAGGCGCCGGCAATGTGCTGAAAGATATCATCGACAGCGGCTGCTTTAATACCGTCAAGCTTTCCAAGATCTTCCGACAGGCAGAGGAAAGCGACATCGTCATGAATGCCCATAAGATCAACCGTGGCGAGGAGATTGAGCTGCGGCCGGACAGCCATGATTTTATTTTTATTAAAAGAGATAATCCGCAGAGCATCTTGTCTGCAGTTCTGGGACTGGTGCGAGATAAATTGCCGGCTTATGTGAAAGCGGATGCGAGTGAAGTGCAGGTTCTGGCGCCGGCTAAGAAAGGTGCGCTGGGTATTAACTTCATGAATAAATTCCTGCAGGAGAATCTGAATCCTGCGCGGCCGGGAAAGAAAGAGATCCCGGTGGGTGATGACATGTTCCGCGAAGGGGACAAGGTCATGCATATCAAAAACAACTATAACCTGGAATGGGAAATGAGAACCAAAACGGGGTTTGCTTATGATGCAGGCAAAGGCATTTTTAACGGCGATATAGGCGTGATCGAAAAGATCAACGAGCACACACAGATGGTGGGTGTCTGCTTTGATGACGGCAAGCATGTGATCTACAGTTTTGATCAGTTGGAAGAGCTGGTCTTAGCTTATGCGGTCACCATCCATAAGTCACAGGGCAGTGAGTATCCTGCTGTTGTGCTGCCTCTTTTAACAGGACCGGAGCTTTTGATGAATCGGAATATCCTGTATACGGCCGTCACACGTGCCAAGACTTGCGTCTGTATTGTAGGCAGTGAGGAGACCGTGAAACGGATGATCCGGAATATCCGCGAGATGACGCGTTATTCGGGATTAAAGGACCAGCTGATCAGCCTGTCATAGATACGCCATTCGGCATGAATGATTCACAAGAACTGAAAATGCGTAAAATAGGATCTGTTTTCTGGCAGCTCTTGTTTCCGCGTGTCTGTCCGGTCTGCGGAGACATCCTGAAGAAGAAACTGACGGAGGGCGAAGAGCCGCCGTTTATCTGTCCTGCCTGTTATGCGAAGCTGCAGTTTACGGGAGATAACGGCTGCATGAAATGTTCCCGCCCTATCCCGGAGGAAGAAGAGTATTGCGACGACTGCAAAAGGAGGAAGCTGGTATTTGACCGCGGCCGCGCATTGCTTCTGCACGATGAAGCAGCGCGGAAGATCCTGTATGATCTGAAATACCGCAACTGCAGGGACAATGCGGATTTTATCGGTTATGAGATAGCTGCACAGATGGGAGATTCCCTGCGGATATGGAATGCAGAAGCCTTGGTGCCGGTGCCGCTCCATCCCAGACGGCAGCTGCAAAGAGGATACAATCAGGCAGAAAGAATTGCAGAGAGCATCTCTTATTGGGTGAGGAGGTTATACGGGCTTTCTCTTCCGGTGGTCTGTAATGTTTTATTCCGGACCGCTTATACGCGTCCGCAGAAAGAACTGGGTGCAGGCGACCGGGAGACAAATCTCAGATCCGTCTTCCGCGCGGAACTTCCGGATGCGTTAAAACGGATGGTTTTAGTGGATGACATCTTTACCTCCGGCTCCACGCTGAGCGCCTGTGCGGAGGCGCTCAAAATGGCTGGAGCAGAGCGGGTGTTTTTCCTGACCGGATCCATCGTCCCATAAGGATTTTCCTTCAACAAAAATGTTGACAAAAAAAGCCGGTTTACCTATAATAATCGGGCGCGCGCAAAACGCGAGTTTCTTTGTGCGCAATTAGAGGATCGGGATCTGTTCCCGAAAACTCAAAAAATATGACGAAAGGAGAATAATATGCCGACATTTAATCAGTTAGTCAGAAAAGGAAGACAGACATCTGTGAAAAAGTCTACTGCTCCGGCTCTGCAGAAGAGCTTCAACTCTCTT
>JAFWOB010000222.1 GCA_017510065.1 Parasporobacterium sp. | reverse complement strand
CCTTCGTAGTAGGAACAGCGCTGTCTGCAGAGCATCCGGAGCTGAAGCTGGATTTCTAGGATTATTCCTTCGGCTATATTGCTGGGTGGTCTTCCGGCAAGGAGACTGCTGAACTGAAGGCTTCTCTTGGAAGGATCCAGGCGACTGCCAGTGAGATGATCTCGGAGATCGAAGGGCATCTGTAGGAGCTGCAGAAGTCGGAACAGCTGCAGGCAGTGGATGAGATCGATCAGAAAGCTGCCGCAATGGAGCCGGTGAAGATCTCTGTTGTCGCAGAACCTTCTGTAATAGATAAGCCGTCTATTCTGGCAAATCTCCATAAGGAAATGCCGAAGGCGCAGAAGCCTGCGGTCAATAAAGGAAAGGAGGAGTGCCTGTGAGCCATTTGGTGATCGCGGAGAAGCCGTCTGTGGCGGCTTCTCTGGCAAAGGTATTGAAAGCATCCGCCCGGAAGGACGGATTTTTTGAAGGAAACGGTTGGATCGTCAGCTGGTGCGTCGGTCACCTGGTCGAGCTGGAGCCTCCGGAAAGCTATGATGAAAAATATAAGAAATGGCGGAGAGAGGATCTGCCGATCCTTCCGGATCGCTGGAAATATGCAGTCTCGTCCTCTACGAAGAAACAGTTCGGGATCCTGAAGAAGCTGATGGAACGAAGCGATGTGGAGCGTCTGTGCTGCGCAACCGATGCCGGAAGAGAGGGTGAGCTGATCTTCCGGCTTGTCTATCATCAGGCGCATTGCAAAAAGCCGTTTGACCGCCTGTGGATCTCTTCCATGGAAGACTCCGCAATACAGGAAGGCTTTGCAAGTCTCAGACCCTCCAAAGACTATGATGCATTATATGAAGCTGCCTTATGCCGGGAACGTGCCGACTGGATCGTCGGAATGAACGCAACCCGGCTTTATTCCTGCCTGTATGGATCAACCCTGAATGTCGGCAGGGTCATGACACCCACGCTGGCCATGCTGGTGGAACGGGAACAGTCGATCCGGGACTTTGTGCCGGAGACATTTTATACGGTGCAGCTGCAGTCCGATGGTCTGAAGGCTTCCGGCAGGAAATATAAGGACAGGAGTGAAGCCGAGGAACAGGCTGAGCGCTGCAGGAATGAGGGACAAATGAGCGTAACGAAGGTTGTGACAAAGGATAAGTCAGAAAAGCCGCCGCTCCTGTATGATCTGACTTCCCTGCAGAGAGATGCCAATAAGATCCTGGGATATTCGGCGCAGCAGACACTGGATTATCTGCAGAGTCTGTATGAGAAAAAACTGGTCACCTATCCGAGAACGGACAGCCGGTATCTGACAGAAGATATGGCTGCAGGACTGCCACAGCTTGCAAAGACTGCAGCCGGTGCCCTGGAGTATCAGGATCCGGTTCCAGTCAATGCAAAGCAGGTGATCAATAATGCGAAGGTCTCCGATCATCATGCGGTGATCCCGACAAAGGAAGTATGTATCGCGAAGATCCGGGAGCTGCCGAAGGGTGAAGCAGAGATTCTGAAGCTGGTAACGGTCCGGCTTTTGTGCGCAGTGGAACTTCCCTGCCAGTTTACGGAGACAACGGTCACGATCACCTGTGCCGGAGAAACCTTCTCCGTCCGGGGAAAACAGATCCTGGATCCCGGATGGAAGGCCGTCATGAATCATTACTATTCGGCCAAAGAGAAGGAAGAGACGGTTCCGGATGTACAGGAAGGCCAGGTACTCGCAATCAATAATACCGAAGTGAAAGAAGGAAAGACAAAACCTGCCCAGCACTATACGGAAGGGTCGCTTCTTCGTGCAATGGAAACCGCCGGTGCGGAAGACATTCCGGAAGAGGCAGAACGCAAAGGCCTGGGCACTCCGGCAACCAGGGCAGGCACAATCGAGAAGCTGATCCAGAAGGGTTTTGTCATCCGCTCCGGAGACAAGAAAACAAAGATCCTGATTCCGACGGAAAAGGGTTCATCTCTGATCGCTGTCATGCCTGAAAAGCTGAAGTCTCCGATGATGACGGCAGAGTGGGAACAGAAGCTTCTGGATATGGAGCATCATTCCTATGATTCAGGCTGTTTTATGGGAGAAATCAGTGCATTTGTGCAGGATCTGATCGATACACAGAAGGCAGAGCAGAATATACCGGGACTGGCTTCCGGCGGAGAAAAGCTGGGTATTTGCCCGGTCTGCGGCGCAGAGATCGTCGAACGGAAGCAGAGTTATTCCTGCTCAAATCAAAACTGTCGTTTTGCCTTATGGAAAGACAACCGGTACCTGCAGAGCATCGGCAAGAACCTGACCAGAGATCTGGCGGTGAAGCTGATCTCCGGAGAAAAGGTGAAGCTCAAGAAGTGTGTTTCCAGAAAGAGCGGAAGGACATTTGATGCAGTGATCTCGGTGACGGCGGATGCGGAAGGGAAAGCATCCTTTTCCATGGAGCTTCCGCAGAAAGGCGGCAGG
>JAFWOB010000221.1 GCA_017510065.1 Parasporobacterium sp. | reverse complement strand
TTGAATTGGCGGCTGCAAAGGTAAATGCGGTTTTTGCCATTTCTTCATCGACATCTGCATAACGAAGCGCTATGGCGCAGGCTGCGGTGGACCCCAGCTCCATATCGGTGGGGAACCGGACCGGAAGCGTAAATAAAAGCCGTCCTACAGTGTCCTCGGCAGCAATGTTATTGGCAATAAACTGTTTCCCGGATACCCTGTGGATATCCGCAAGTGTCAGATTGACGGGCAGGATCGTTTCTCCGTAATGGCTGGCAATGGGTTCTCCGAAAACAACCATGGCCATGTTGCCGAAGTCATTGGCCCTTGCATGCAGGGCATTGTGCATGACCGCATTAACCAACGGGAGACGCACATCGGCGGCATCCGCAAATATGGGCGCCTCAGAGGCTCCGCCCTGGTTTTTGAGCAGATCATAGAAAAAGCGGTCTTCTGCAACGATATCTCCGCCGAAAATACATCCCGTCATATCCAGCAGACGGTCTTTGAAAATCCGGATATTGTCCTCGCTCAGATCCTCATAAGATGTCTGAAGAAGATTGCGGCACAGCTTCAGTAAGCCTCCCGGAGGTGCTAATTTTGCATCTTTTAATGTCGTCTCACCCATTTGTCCTGTCTCCTTTAACAACCTGCCGCAGGAAAGACCTTTTCTTCCCTGCGGCAGCGCTCGTTCGTTATAAACTTTAAATTACCACTGACGGTAGCCGCTGGCTTCGTCAGATCCTTCTTTTGCCTTTTTCGCTGCCTCTGTATAAAGGCCGTACTCGCGCGCTTCCACCATCTCTTCATAGGTCGGATCGATGGCACGGAATTTGTCGTTTCTCGGAAGAGGAACGTTCTGCTCCACCAGGATATCCTGCACCATGCGGATGTTTACATCACGTACGGAGGTGCCCTGATCGATCGCTACGGCAGCGGCGACGCCTGCGGCCTGGCCGGTGCCTACGCACTGCGGAATAAGGTTGAGCCAGTCGATGGCAGCCTTGTCTGCGGACAGATGTCTGCCCGGTGCCAGAAGATTTTCCACTTTCTGCGGAAGGATCGCTCTGTACGGGATCTCTACAGGTCCGCAGTCATTCAGCTGGCAGATCGTGGAGTGCCATGCGATGACATCGTCATGCTTGTTGGCAAATACAAAGTCCTTATAGGTCATGACATATTCGCCCAGCAGACGGCGGCTGCAGCGATTGCCCATCTGAGGCGCAATGTCGTACAGGAACGCATCCTTGAATCCCATAGGAATGGTCTCTTTCAGGAATTTAAGAACATCGCGGATGGAATCACGCACCTGGATCTCAGTCCTGGTAAGGTCCGTAATATTGGCACAGTCGCGCTCATAGAACCAGTTGTTCATCCAGCAGATGTCATTCTGGTTGGATGACATGGGAAGAGTGCGGTACCCCGCAATTTTCTGAAGGCCCTGGAAGACCATGGGGAACGCGTTGGGCGTATGATCAAGCCAGAAAGAGTACGCATTCCAGTCAATGCCGCCGATACGCCATACAAGAGCCGTTGCGCTGGACCGTAAGCCGGCTTCCGTAAGATGCTCGTAAGGGGCGCCTGCCTGCGAATAAAGATCGCCGTCGCCGGTGGCGTCGATCACGGTTTTTGCCAGGATCGCCTTCCGCCCTTCCTTGCTCTCAAAGAAAACGCCTGTGACTTTATTGCCGTCCATAATGGGACGGACGCCCCAGCTGTGATAGAGCACACGGATGCGGTCGGATTCTTCCATCAGCATCTTGTCCATCTCGATCTTCAGCTGATTG
>JAFWOB010000041.1 GCA_017510065.1 Parasporobacterium sp. | reverse complement strand
TCGGACAGCGAAACGTGCACCCTGGCCGTATGCTTCAGCGGAGCCATACGGCAATATTTGCAGATACATCCCGAAAAAAAACTGAGGGCGGTACTGTTCAGCCATGGCAATCCGGCAGCTGCCTTCGGACTGAAGCGGCGTATCCTGGAATCCTTTGATCTATACCTGAAGATTACAGATGTTGCCCCGCTGAATTTTGCATATACCTTTGATTTCTCGGATGTGGATATCATATTTTCCACGCAGAAGAAAAAAATAGCCGTCTCCTCCGATATCGCCACATTCTATATCGACGATCATCCCGGCCTGAATTTTGAAAACGATGCAAAGGACATCAAGCTCCTGTCCATCCGGAAGATCTGGCCTGTCCCATTGTTTTCCATGGGGCAATTGCTGGAACATGCTTTCTGGCATGAGGACCTGGAGGGAACAAGCCAGTTTGTCATAATGGAAAAAATGGCAGAAGACTATATTCAGGCAGGGCTGGCAGAGAAACAGCAGATGTTGGATATCCTGCAGCGAGAGACCGTCAATTCATTTGCAATCAAGCCGGGACTGGCTTTTGTATATACGATCCTGCCGGCTGCCGAAACCAGACTGAGTGTCTGCCATTTAAAGCATCGGATCCGATGGAACGACTTTAAGATCAGCACGGTGGTCATGGCGATGTTTGCCAGGGAGGAGATCAACCTTCTGTTTCATCTGAAGATCCGGTTCTGCAATCAATCGATCGATCCGGAACTGCTGAAAAAGAGCCGGACAAAAGAGGAACTGATCCGGATATTAAAATAAGAAGATCCGAAAACGTCCTGATGGCGTTGCCTTATGGCTGGAAAAGAACACCCGGTGTTCTTTATTTCAAACATTTTGAAATATAAGAATACAAAGTGTTCTTTTTTTGGCAGTTTTGAATATTTGAGAATAGCCCGAGTATTCTTAATTCCCGGAATATGCTCGTATGAGAATACTTTTTATTCTTATTATGGACGAACCCTCAATCTGAGAATAGTTCGCCTGTTCTTCAATATGAAAAAAGGACAAATGAAGAATACTTTGTATTCTTTTATATTAAAAAAAATCAGATCTGAGAACACCTGGTGTTCTTAAAACAGCCAAATGGAAAAATTGAGAATACCGCTGCGTTCTCAGATGTAAGGACACGGGATGAAAGGACACAGTCTTTGATCTGTTTAAACTGCATTTCCACATGATAGTGGAAAATGTCAGATGGAGAACAACCGCGAGCACTGCTATGATACACGCAGGAAAACAATGAAGCACTAAGAGGAGGTTGTTTATGAAGCCAGTCGCCAGTTATGGGATCGTCAATGCGGATACCAGCGGACCGGGTGCGTTCCTGAGAGCCGCGAAATGGTATTGGGATGAGCTGACAGATATGTTCAGCGCTGCCGGATTTTCTTCCGTCATGATTCCCATGGTACCGAATACGGAAAATGTCTCCCGGAACGGAGCACCGATCTGCACGGCGTCGATCCGCACAAGATTCGGCTCTCTTGCCGGATATCTGGAATACCTGAACGATAAGGATATTGAAAATGTGGAATGTATCGGAGTTTCCGGGCAGGCCATGTATAACAGCCTGTTTGAGACCGGTCTTCCGATCGAAAGATTCTATGAAGGTTTTTACGAGTATGCCATGGATGCGGCGCAGGCCCTCAAGGATCTGAAGGGCAGCACGCTGCTGGTATCGCCCACACCGGGAAAAGGATTTCTGCTGCAGGAATTTGCCGGCGATGAAGAAAAGATCAGAAACTTTGAAAAAGAATCCGCCCAGTGCCTGAACAAGATCGCACAGGACTGCGAAAAACTTGGCGTAAATGTGGCATTTCGCAATGAATTCTGGACGACCATGAGAGGGACCGGCGTGGATGAATATATCAAACTGCTGAGTGACAAGGTAAGCTTCGCGTTGGATCCGGCGCATCTGTATATGGCGGAAGCGGATTATTCCGAGTATTTCAGAAAATACGCAAAACAGTCCAAGGTCGTGTGCTTTACCGATACGAAGTATGTTGATACAGACAAAGCGTACGAAACCATTTCTCCCGAATTTCCGCAGAGCGGTGCTTCCCAGAGAATTTACTGGGATCTGGGATTTGGTGATATCGATTTTACCAGCCTGTTTGAAACACTGAAAACCAGCGGATTTGAGGGACCGGTGATCCTGGAACCCAAGTATTCCCTGGATATCCCGAAAGGCATTCTGAGAATGCGTACCTTCTGGAACCGTCTGGAAAAAGAATATGCTGCAAAGGAGGCCAGATAATGGAAGAGAGAAATATCAATTATACATATATGACCAACCTCTGGGGCGTGATCAATTATAAGCAGCTGACCAACTTTGATGAATGGTATATGGGAGACTTCAATTCCGCATACTATTACCAGGACTGGGACAAGATCCTCCGGTATTTTGCGGGAGCAGGCTTCAAAGGGATCGAACTGATGGTCTTTTCCGTGCCGAGCATCCGCAACGCTTTCGGTTCCATGAAGAACTTCAAGGAGTTTGCCCAGGAAAGAGGGATCGAACGGATCACCGGCATGTTCTCTCACCATGTGGGATCCCAGGATAAAAACAATCACGCAGCGATCTACGCATACGAGCAGCAGGCCATCGACGCCCTGGCAGAGTGCGACGGGATCAACCTGATCGTGCAGCCGGCAGGACAGTATTACGGAACCGGCCCGCTGGATGAAGACGGACTGAAGAATGTGGCAGAATGTATGAATACCGTAGGCCGCATGTGCGCGGACAAAGGTCTGGCAGTTTCCATTCACAACGAATTCTGGTGCGCAGTGAACAAATACGACCATGAGAAATTCCTGGAAATGACGGATCCGAGATATGTCTTTTACTGCCTGGATACTGCGCAGGTAGCCATCATGGGCAAGGATATCCTGCATTTTTATGATACGTACCACGACAGAGTGCAGTACTTCCATCTGAAAGATACGACCTACGTCAATGCACCGGATGAAAAACGGTTCGGCCCAGGCGCAGAATTTGACGAAAAAGGCGGCAGATGGTTCTGGGAACCGGGCGGCGGCATGCTGGATTTCAAAGGATTGTATGAACTGATGAAGAAGCATCATCACAAAGGATGGGTCGGGATCGAATCCGACGGAACGCCCGAGCCGCTGGCTACCATCCTGTTAACAAAGAACTATATCGATACCGTACTGGATCCGATTTACAAATAAGAGAAAAAAGATATTCAGGAGGATAGAATTATGATGGATACACAATTTGCAAAGTTTTTACAGATCGGCATTATTGTCGAAGATATCGAAGAGACGATCAAACATTATGAAGAATACGGAGTAGGCCCCTGGAGAATTGCTCCGCTGGATTCCAACGAGTTTCCGGATTTCAGCATGAACGGCAAGAAAGAGCGCCTGCAGGACATCATGGCTTTCTGCAATATCTGGGGATTTGAACTGGAACTGATCCAGCCCATCAGCGACAGCCCGTATATGACCTGGCTGAAAGAGCATGGTCCGGGAATGCATCACATTGCGCTGATCACCCGCGACAGCTTTGACAAGGTCGTTGCTGAGCACAAGGAAAAAACAGGCCGTGATCCATGGATGTGGTGCAAGGATCCGCAGATCGGCATGGAATTTGCTTACCTGGATCTTCACAAGGAACTGGGACTTTTCCTGGAGATCTACAATGAAGAAAAGCACGGCGGACTGGATGCCAACCTGGTGCTTCCGGAAGAATAAAATATCCGATGTGACCATTCAGCATCTGCAGGCATGAGGACGCATATCCTCCCTGCTCAGGATGCTAACACCCTTGTTTTTCTAAGCGGATCAGGCGCTCGCTTGCGTCGTTCCCCTCTTCGAGGGGCCGCCGGCAGACTCGCACCTGATTCACTAAGAAAACCTACGGGCCCGCATATTCGCAGGGAGAATACGCGTCCTCATGCCCACAGATGCCGAATGGTTACAATCTGACATTATAATGGATTAATTGGAGGTAAAAACGATGGAATACGTAAAATTTGATGGGATCGAGAAGAAAGTCAGCAAGTTTTTTATGGGAACATTCGGGATGTTTCCGGATAATAAAGAAAAACATTTTCAGACACTGGACGCAGCCTTTGATCTGGGGATCACTGCCATTGATACTGCCAGGGCATATGATTCAGAGCCGACCGTAGGCGAATGGCTCAAGACCCGCGGGAACCGCGAAGAGATCGTGCTCCTTTCCAAAGGTGCTCATCCGTCGGATTACAGAGAAAGAGTAACTCCGTATGATATTGACTCTGACCTTGCGGAGACTCTGGCAGAGCTTCAGACAGATTATCTGGATATCTATCTGCTGCACAGGGACAACACTGCACTTCCGGTAGGACCCATCGTGGAAAAACTCAATGAGCATCAGGCAGCAGGCAGGATCCGTATTTTCGGCGGTTCCAACTGGACCCATACCAGACTGGAAGAAGCCAATGAGTATGCATATGCCCATAACCTGAATCCCATGAGTGTATCTTCTCCGAACTTCAGCCTTGCTGAGCAGGTCAAGAACCCGTTTGCACCGGGCTGTGTGACCATCGCTGGCAATAATAATGCCGAGGCGCAGGCATGGTACACCAAGAAC